>JAEWWY010000063.1 GCA_023458835.1 Bacillota bacterium | reverse complement strand
TTTTTGTCCAACAAGGATTTTCTGCTGGAAGCCATCGGCGATTTTTCCGCCCAGCTCGGCTTGATCCGGGATGCGCTTGAGCGGGAGGACAAGGATGCGCTCATTCGGCTTTTTGAAACTTCTACCGCCCGCCGGGAGAAGCTGGATTCCTGAGAAAATGCACACGCGCACATGGTCCGGGTTCTGTCATATTCTTCTGGCACTCACAAATGAACGAAAAGGTAGGAATTTCTTCGAAATTCCCGCGAAAACCTCCGCAACCTCAATCGGCACGGCTTCCAGCCGCTTGTTTTGGTTGATTCGTTCGGTTCACTCTTTGCTGCCACTGGCAGCGCTCACCTCTCTCACCACACATGCCGCTGATTTTCGATCCGGAATCGGAGGGCTCCGAAGCCGAAACGCCGCCTGTGGCTCCGGAACCCCGACCCCGCCTGTGGCGGAAATGGGAGGGGTGGAGGAGGCTGGCGAAACAAGCGATGCAAGCGTCAGCGCACCACAGCGACGATTGAGCCAGATGGAATACGGCCCTCCGATACCTCCCAGGGGTTTGTTGATGGTCTGCGGCCATCCCGTCTTTCAAGGCGGGATGGCCTTTTGCTGTATTGGCGAATCATAAATCACAATAAGCATAAGCGAAGCTGACGCAGGCAAAAGGCCTTGGAACACAATTTTTCCCGCTTCGTTTCTGAACTCCTCCCCTTGTATCAATTCCCGGTTTATGGTAGCATGTCCCTGGAAGGCAAGGGGTGGAAACGATGAAGAGTTTGCATATGGCGCGCATTGCCGCCGTATCCCCAAGGGTCCATTTGGGAGACTGCCGTCAAAACGCAGGGGAAATCATTGCCTGGCTGCCAAGGCTGAGGGAAGCGCAGGTCCAGGCGGCGGTGTTTCCCGAATTATGCATCACCGGCTATACCTGCGGCGATCTGCTGCTGAATGAAACATTGCAAAAAGAGGCCGTTGCCGCCCTCTTTGAGGTGGCTGAAAAAACCGGCCCCATGGCGGTGATCGTGGGGCTACCGCTTTCCAATCATGGACGGCTATTTAACTGTGCCGCCGTTTTGCAAAACGGAAAGGTCCGGGGCGTTGCGGCCAAGTGCTGCCTGCCCAACGGCGGCGAGTTTTATGAGACCCGTTGGTTTAAAAGCGGCAGGTTTGCGCCGGAAACCATTGCACTGGGCGGCGAAATGGTCCCCTTTGGCCTGAATCTGCTGTTTGACGCGGAGGAATTCCGCTTTGCCATAGAGATCTGTGAGGATCTCTGGGGGCCCAATCCCCCTTCCAGCGCCTACGCTCCGGCCGGCGCGGAAATCATATTCAATTTAAGCGCCAGCAATGAGCTGGCCGCCAAGCACGATTACCGCCGGGAGCTGCTGCGCCAGCAAAGCGCCCGCTGCTTCTGCGGCTACGCCTATGCCGGGGCAGGGTACGGGGAATCCACCACCGACCTTGTATTCTCCGGCTTTTGCGGCGTGTATGAAAGCGGGCGCACATTGCAGGAATCGCCCCGCTTCAAGCCGGAAGGCTCCTGCGCCATCGCGGATGTGGACATCCAGCGGCTGCGCTACCAGCGCCAGCGCACCGGCAGCTTTTTCGACGGCGATTGCGTTGCCATGCGCACCGTTCCCCTTTGCGGGCTGCCTTCTTTTGCGCCGCCGATGATGCGGCCTGTCCCGCCCTTGCCCTTTGTGCCGGAGGAAAGCCAGCGGATCAGCCGGTGTGACGAGATCACCTCCATCCAAACCATCGCGCTTTTCACCCGCTTAAGCGCGGCCAACCTCCGCAAGCTGGCGGTGGGCATCTCCGGCGGGCTGGACAGCGCGCTGGCGCTGCTGGTGGCCGCCAGGGCCTTCCGTGAAATGGGCCTGCCGCCTGAAAATCTGCACGCCATCACCATGCCCGGCTTTGGCACGGGCCGGCGCACGCGCAAAAACGCCATGCTTTTGATGGAGGCCCTGGGCTGCACCATTCGGGAGGTGGACATAACCCCCGCCGTGCGCCAGCATTTTTCAGACATCGGCCAGGATGAAAGCGTGCATGACGTGGCCTATGAAAACAGCCAGGCCAGGGAGCGCACCCAGATTTTGATGGATTACGCCAACCGCATCGGCGCGCTGGTATTGGGGACCGGTGATTTGAGCGAAGCGGCGCTGGGCTTTTCCACTTACAACGGCGATCACATGAGCATGTACAACGTCAACTGCTCCATCCCCAAAACCCTGGTGCGCACCTTGGTGAAGTATCTGGGGGAGAACGTGTTTGGCGGCGAAGTGCAAAGGGTGTGCGAGGATATCATTGATACGCCCATCTCCCCGGAGCTTTTGCCTGTGGACAAGGGGGAGCTTGCGCAGCGTACGGAGGATATCCTGGGGGATTATGCGCTTCATGATTTCTTCCTGTACCACATGATGGATTCCGGCAGCTCACCGGACCGCCTTTACGCTTTTGCCCGGCAGGCTTTCGATAAGGTGTACGCGAAGGATGTCATTCAAAAAGCGCTGAAGCTGTTTTTGCGAAGGTTCTTTTCCCAGCAGTTCAAGCGAAGCTGCATGCCTGACGGGCCCAAGGTGGGCACCGTAAGCCTTTCGCCCAGGGGTGACTGGCGCATGCCCAGCGATATAGCGGGGACCGCCTGGGCGGACTGGACGCCGGAGGAATAGCTGAGCTTTATACAGGATGGTTTCCATATACACCAGCAATTACAAGGAGGCACCATGCGCATCGTTATCATCGGCGCTGTGGCCGCAGGCACCGCCGCCGCGGCCAAGGCCAGCCGGAATGATCCCACGGCCCAAATCGTGATCTATGAACGGGACCGGGATATTTCCTATTCCGGCTGCGGGCTGCCCTATTACATCAGCCATGAGATTCAGGATATCCATGACATCGTGCCCAGGGATGCCGCGTTCTTCAAAAAGGCCTACGGCGTGGACGTATATACGGAACACGAGGTGCTCTCCATCGATGGGCAGGCAAAGGCATTACAGGTGAAGAACCTTCAAACCGGCGAGGTTTTTTCGGACTCCTATGATAAGCTGATCTTCGCCACCGGCGCTTCCGCCCATGTACCCCCGGTGGAAGGCGCGGAGCAGGGCCACGTTTTCTCCCTGCGCACGGTGGAAGATGCAAGGGGGATCCAAGCCTTTCTGGAAAGCGGAAAACCGGCACGGGCTGTTATCGCGGGCACAGGCTTTATCGGCCTGGAAATGCTGGAAAGCCTTACGCGCCGCGGCGTATCTGTTTCGCTGGTGGAAAAGGGGACGCATATCTCCCGCCACCTGGATGAGGAAATGTCTTTGCACCTGCAAAAGCTGCTGGAAGGGAAGGGTGTTCAAATCCACCTTTCCGCCAAGGTGAAAAGCATTGGCGCCGGCCATGTGGCATTGGACAGCGGGAAAACGCTGCCCGCCGATATGGTGCTGCTGGCTACCGGCGTAAAGCCCAATACCCGCCTGGCCGGGGAGATGGGCATCGGGCTTGGGGTAAACGGCTCCATACGCGTAAATGACCGCATGGAAACAAACGTGCCGGGCATATACGCCTGCGGCGACTGCGCCGAAACCTTCTCCGCCATCACCGGGCAGCCGGTCTACCGGCCCCTGGGTTCCACCGCGGCCAAAACGGGGCGCATTGCGGGGGATGTGGCCACCGGCGGCAATATGCGCTACCGGGGGAATCTTGGCACAGGCATCTTCCGGGTATTTGACTGGACGGTGGCCGCCACGGGGCTGACGCAAAAGGAAGCCGTCAGGCTGGGGTATGACGTGGCGGTGTGCCAGCACAGCCAGCCGGACAGGCCGGAGTACCTGGGCGGCCAGGAGATGCTGATACGGGCCGTGGCCGACAAAAAGACGGGCCGCCTGCTGGGCGCGCAGATCATCGGCACCCAGGGCGCGGATAAGCGCATCGATGTGCTGGCATCCCTTATCACCTGCCATGCTACGGCCGAAGACTTAAGCCATATCGACCTTGCCTATGCCCCGCCCTTCTCCACCACCAGGGATCCTGTGCACTACACCGGCATGCTGCTGGAAAGCGCACTGCGCAAGTAATGCGCGCGAATTGCGGGAAGAGGCCTTTTGAAAAAATCCTCCGGCAGTCCCCATTGCCGCGCTGCCGCTTGCACCGCTCTGTTTCGGCCGCTTTCTGCGCCCGCACCCGCCCTCCAAAACCTTATATAATTATTATACACATTTAATTCTGCATATCTGAATCACAGCTATTGCCTAAAGCCCAAGCCTGCAGGACGCCGGCCATCGACAGGCCGGGGGAGATATTTTTATCCGAAACAGGCTTATCCATGCATTCGTGTTTTGATTCGGTATAGGAGAGCACCATGAACAAAGCTTTGTTCTGGGATTTTGACGGAACGCTGGTGCAAAGCCCGCATCTATGGAGTACGTCGCTGCTGCGCGCCTTGAAGGATGCGTGGCCCGGCTGCTCCTGCGCGCTTTCGGATGTGCGCCCGCATCTGCGCAGCGGCTTCCCCTGGCATACGCCATATGAGGATTACTCCCGCATGACGGGAGAGGCCTGGTGGGCAGCCATGTACCGCCATTTTGAAAAGGTCTGCCTGGCGCTGGGCGCGCCTGCCAGCATTGCCGGGCAGGCAGCCCGCAGCATACGGGAAATCCTCCTGCTTCCTGACAATTACGCCTTGTATGACGATACCCTGTCCGCATTGCAGCAATGCAAGGAATTGGGCTTTTCGCAATATATCGTTTCCAACAACCATCCCGATGTACGAAAAGTGCTTCATGATCTTGACCTGGCGCATTTCTTCGCAGGTGTCGTCGTTTCCGGGGAGGTCGGCTTTGACAAGCCCCGGAAGGAGATTTTTGCGTATGCGCTTCAAAGGGCCGGCCATCCCGGCATATGCTTTATGATCGGCGACAATCCCGCAGCCGACGGGGAAGGGGCGCGGAACGCAGGCATTCCTCCGCTGCTGGTGCATTTGAAAGAGCCTGTTGCTGATGATCCTTTCTTTGATATGCTAAATCAAGCTGTGGATTACATCCGGAAGGAATGCATGCGGATTCTCTGATAACAAAAGACGTACGGCTTCCCGGAGGGGCCAGGCTATGAAGCACGGGCAACCGCTCCTGCCCCTAAAGCAGGCGTTTCCGCCTTCCCCGCCCTGCGGGTGCGATGTCTGCAAGGCGTATTGCAAGCGCCCCGGCTGGTGGACGGTGGAGGAAGCGGCTCTTGCCATCAAGGCCGGCTATGCCTGGCATATGATGCTGGAGGCGCCAAGGGATCTTTCCTTCGTCGTGCTGGCTCCCGCCTTCTTTGGGTGCGAGGGCGGCTTCGCGCTGCAGGGCCATGCCCACCGGGGCTGCAGCTTTTTATCCAATGGTTTGTGCCGGCTGCATGGCACCGGCTTTATGCCGCTGGAATGCCGCTTTTGCCATCATGACCGCCGGGGACAGGGCCAAAGCTGCCATGATGCCCTTGAAAGGGACTGGCGCACCCCGCCAGGGCAGAAGCTGGTGCTTGAGTGGGCGGCGATAACGAACCTTTGGCAGCGGCATGGTATGAGATTTTAATGGCCTTCGGGCGATACTTTTTTGCTTTGTCAACCCGAAATGAAAGGAGCTTTCCCATGTACATCGGCATCCTCGTTCACTCTCTGACCGGCCATACGCTTTCCGTTGCGCAAAGGATCGAAAAAAAGCTTACGGAGCAAGGCCATACCTGCCGCATTGAGCGCATCAGCGCCCGGGATGAGGAGGAGATCAGCAAGGGCCGGATCATGCAGCCCATTCAACTGATCCATCCGCCAAATCCCCTGGCATATGACGCGCTGATTTTCGGCGCGCCGGTATGGGGCTTTTCCCTCTCCGGGATCATGAATGCCTATCTGGACCGGCTTCCCAAGCTTTTGGGGAAAAAATCCGCCTGCTTTATCACCCAATCGCTTGCCTATCCCATCTTTGGCGGGAACCGTTCCCTGCGGCAGTTGAAGGCTGCCTGCCAGGAGAATGGCGCATCCCTTTATGCCTCCGGTATCGTCAATTGGTCCAGTGCCCGCCGGGAGAAACAGATCGAAACCCTTGTTCAATCCTTTTCCAGGATCGGATGACAGGATGTATTGCGAAATGTAATATTTACCTGAAAGCCCTTTACAGGGCTTTCTTTTATGGATATCATGGATGCATATGAGCTCTGAAATGCGCTGGAGGGATCACCCATGAGATTATTCGTGCGCCGGGCGTTTATGCTGTGTATGCTGGCCGTGCTGCTGGCCGTGCTGCTGCCCGTGCTTGCCGGAGCGGAGGGCCTGCGCGGGTACGATGCCAAGGCAGGCTATCAATATATCGCTTTGGGCACCTGGCCCCAGGGGGAAAACGGGGAAACCGCGCCTATCCTCTGGCGCGTTTTGGCTGCCGATGACAAGGAAGCGCTGCTGCTCAGCGAATACGTGCTGGGGGCCCGCCGCATCCATCCGGTATACGAAGATTATGTGGATTTTGGCGGCGTATGGAACCTGACGGATATGCATGATTTTTTGAATGAAACCTTTTTGCCAAAAGCTTTTACGGAAGGCGAGGGGGCGATGCTCCTGGGCAGCGGGGAGCTTGGGACCGTTTTTCTCCCCTCGGGGGAAGATCTCTCCAACAAAGCCTACGGCTTCCGTGACAACAAATCCCGCATGGGCAAGGGCACACCGTATGCGCTGGCCAACGGATTGTTCAAATATTCCACCAAGTTCAGCCCCTACTGGACCCGCAGCCAGTCCACCACCCTCATTTCCGGCGCCAGGTGCACCAAGGTAAAAGGCAACATTGGCTATATCCGTGTGGTGGTGGAGGATGTAGGCTGGCGGCCCGCCTGCCGGCTGAACCTTGCCGCGGCGGAAACCGCATCCGGCGAGGGCACGCTGGAATCGCCCTTTACATTCTTAAGCCGGGAAGCGCCATAAGAAAGGGACACCATGAAAAGACTTGCTTGCTTTTTGCTATGCGCGGTCCTGCTGGCAGGTTTGATCCCGGCCCAAAGCCTCGCGGAACCGGCCGGAGCGGAGGATATTACCGCATTGGCTGAAATCTCTCCCCGTTCCCCCAAGCACGGCCTCAAATCCATCTCCGACCGGAAATATACCACCCCCTGGGAGACCGCATCCCGCATAAACCCCTATGTGCAGGCGCTGCTCCCCGGGGATAAGCCTTGCGCCTCCCTGTATATCTGCTTTGGAAGGATGCCTGCTGCCTGGGAGGTGCAGACGCTGGAGGGGGATCAATGGGTTACGCTGGCAACCGGCGATACAAGCTTCCTGCACGCGTATGTCCAGTTGCCCGGACCTGTTTCCAGCCTCCGCATCGCTGTGACGGATGCGAAAAAAACTTCCCTGCTGATCAATGAACTGTTCCTGTTCAGCCCGGGGGAAGTGCCCGGCTGGGTGCAAAAATGGGAACCTACAGGGGAGCAGGCGGACCTGCTGGTGCTGGTGGCGCATCCCGATGACGAGCTTTTGTTCATGGGCGGCACCATCCCCCATTACGCGGTATCGCTGAAAAAGCGGGTGGTTGCCTGCTACATGACGCCTTCCAACACTACCAGGAGCAGCGAACTGCTCAACGGCCTGTGGTCCATGGGCGTGCGCACGTATCCGCTGATCGGCCCCTTCCGGGATGCCTTCAGCGCCAAATTGGCCGATGGATACAGCAAATGGGGCGGCAAGCAGAAGGTGCGGGCCTATGTGATGGGCGTCATCCGCAGCTTGAAGCCGGCCGTCATAGTGACCCATGATGTGAATGGGGAATATGGCCATGGCGCCCACCGGGTATGCGCCGATACGGCTATCTGGTGCGTGGAGCATGCGGCTGATCCCGCCGCCGATCCAGCCTCCGCAAATCAGTACGGCACCTGGGAAGTATCCAAGCTGTACCTGCATCTGTACCCGGAAAACGGAATCGTCATGGATTGGCGGATATCCGATCCCGCCCTTTCGGACCGCTCGCCGCTGCAGGCCGCGAAGGACGCCTATACGCATCACGTAACCCAGAAGAACGCGGGCTCGTCAGTGATCGGCAAGGATTTTGAGGTTACCGATGAAGGGGAATTTGCCTGCAACCGCTTTGGGCTGTACCGTTCCCTGGTTGGGCCGGATGCCGCAAAGAATGATTTTTTTGAAAATATTCAAAACATACAATAAAACGGAGGTTTCACTTCGCCTATGCAACGAAAAAAATGGCTTCCCGCGCTGCTTATGACTTTGCTCATGCTGCTGCCCATGGGGGCGCTGGCCCTTGTAAATGCGCCCGCGCCTTCCGCCGTCAGAATCAGAGCCGCCGCTACAGCCAAGCCTGCCAAGACACCCAAACCCACCAAAACACCCAGGCCGACCAAAACACCCAAGCCTACCAAGGTGCCCAAGGTCACCGCCACGCCAAAGCCGACCATCCGGCCGGTGGACTTTCCCACCCTGCCTCCTGTCAATGAAAAGGGATTCCTTCAGGAAGGGGAATTCGTGTATGAAAGCGTGGAGGAAGGCTTGTGGATGTACGCTTCCCCCACGCTGAAGGTTCAAATTGAACGGGTGAACGATCCAAACAAAGTGCTGGTTTGGTATGAAGCCCACATCTGGAGCGATATAGAGGCGGGAGAAAAGTTTGCCGCCGTTCCCATAGACAGAGAAAAATGGGGCAAGGCAAGGCACGTGGAGCCAGAACGCATCGCCGCGGAAAACAAAGTGGTGTTCGGCATGAACACCGATTATTACACCTACCGCACTGCCAGAGAGGGAACGCTGATGGTGGGCATCATCATCCGGGATGGTCAAATAATCAGCGAAAAGACATCCGTGTATCCCAGGTTCCGCTTTCCCACGCTGGATACGCTGGCTCTTTTGCCGGACGGTTCCATGAAGGTTTATCGCTCAGACGAGCTGACCGCCCAGCAATACCTGGACATGGGCGCAAAGGATGTGTTCGCCTTTGGCCCCATCCTGGTTCGGGATGGGAAGACCAACCCCGATGTGCTGGAGTTCGGCTATGGGAAGACCCCGCAGCCCCGCTGCGCCATCGGCATGATTGAGCCCGGCCATTACTATGCAGTGCTGGTGGAGGCCAGGCTGAAAAAGGAGAGCGTGGGCGTCAGCGTATCCGAGCTGATGGACATGATGCTGGCGGGGGGCTGCCAAACCGCGCTTAACCTGGATGGAGGCCAGACGGCGGTGATGCTGTTCATGGGCAAGCAGGTGACGCGCATCGGCTCCTATGCGGGCGGAAAAACCTCACCCCGCAGCACGACGGAGATCATCGGCATCGGGCGCTCGGAGCAGGTGCCGGCCTGGGAAGAAAAGTAACTGCGCGCATAACTGCCCCGTTCCGAATCGGACGGGGCAGTTTTTCTATCCGTGAAGGATTGAGGAGGGCTAATCCGCCTGTTCCGCGATATTAGCCCCGCCCTTTTCATACAGGCGGGGTTTTTTGATAAATCCAAGCTTTGTTTCCGAAACGATCACCGAGAAAAAGATCAGCAAAAAGCCGGCCGCCAGCCGGGGCGTCAGCGTCTCCCCGTAAAAGAGCATGGAGAAGGCGACCCCGAACACCGATTCCAGGCTCAGCAATATGGCCGCCGCCGCCGGATGCGTATATTTCTGGCCTATATTCTGCATCAGCAGCGCGCCGGTGGTGGCGAATACCGCCAGGTACAAAAGCCCGTACCAGCTTGCGACAGGGACGGAGGCGGGAAACGTTTCCGTCATCCAGGAAACGGCCCAGCAGCAAAGGGCTGCCGCGCCAAACTGCACAAGGGTCAAAAGCACCGGAT
>JAEWWY010000062.1 GCA_023458835.1 Bacillota bacterium | reverse complement strand
GTGGCACTCAAGAGCGGTTTGAAAGAGATCTGCTATGGCGAGGATTCATACTATGCCAATGTGCAGACCTGGATTACCGACGACCCGGTCGCAAAGAAAGAGGCTCAGTATTATGGCGGCAAGACGGACTATACTCCGTGGTTCGCTATCAAGCCGGTCCCCAATTCCGAGGAAGACGATATTCTGGCCCGCATAAAGATCATCAAAAAGAATTATGTCGCGCCGGTCGTATTTGCTGAAACGGAAGAAATGTGCCGCGCAGAGTATGCGAAGATGCTGACCGAGATGGAGGATGCCGGCTTGTCCAGGCTGGAGGCCTTCTATGCGGCGGAATATGCATCGTTGCTTGCCAAGTACCAGCAATAACGCCTGATACATATAACTGCGGGGGCGGAGTTGAGTGCCCGCCCCCGTTATGTTTGGGAGGGTCCTTATGCCAATTACCTATGATGCACAGCAGCGGACATTCCATCTTTGCGGACGGCATTTCAGCTACTGTCTGCATGTCGGCGCGGATGGCGACCTGCTCTGCCTGCACTGGGGAGCCCGTCTGCCCAGCGCGGATATCACTTACCTGCTGGACAGCTATCATGACGGCGCATCCTTTGACATGCGCACAAACCGCCTGCCCTACGACATGCCTACGCGAGGGACCGGGTGGTATGGCACGCCGGCTTGCGGCGCCATCAACCGGGATGGGAACGATGTCGTATCGCTCAAGTATGCCGCACATAGGATGTATCCGGGAAAGCCCATGATCCGTGGCCTGCCTGCCACCTATGCCGAGGATGACAACGAGGCGCAGACACTGGTCGTTGTCTTGAAGGACGAGCTGACTGGCCTTGTGACGGAATGCTCCTATAGCGTGTTCGAGGAACTGGATGTGCTGACCAGAAGCATGCAGTGCATCAACGAAGGTACGGAAACGCTGACGCTTACCCATATGCAAAGCGCAAGCGTGCCCTTGTTTGGGCGTGATTATGACCTGATCCACTTAAAGGGCGGATGGGCCCGCGAGCGGGCGGTGGTACGGAGCCCGATTGGCGAGGCCTCTGTCCGCATACAGAGCCAGCGCGGCGCATCCGGGCATGAGGAAAACCCGTTCCTGTGTGTCCTTCAGCCTGATGCTACAGAATTCTATGGTCAGGTTTGGGCAATGAACCTGGTCTATAGCGGCAGCTTTTTGGCGGAAGCGCATGTGAACAATTACAACGATACCCGGCTATCCATTGGGCTGAATCCAGATACATGCCGCTGGAGGCTGGACCCCGGCGAGCGCTTTCAGACTCCGGAGGCCGTTTTGGTCTATTCAGGGAATGGGCTCAACGGCATGTCCCAGAAATTCCACGCACTCTACCGCACCCGGCTATGCCGGGGTTATTGGCGGGACAGGGAGAGGCCGATCCTGATCAACAACTGGGAAGCCACCTATTTCAGTTTTAATGAAACGAAGATTCTCGATATTGCGCGGACCGCAAAAGATGCCGGGATAGAGTTGTTCGTCCTGGATGACGGGTGGTTTGGCAAACGCGATTCGGATAACTGCTCGCTGGGCGATTGGGTGGCCGACCGGCGCAAGCTGCCTGGCGGCATTGACGGGCTGGCGCGGAAGATCAATGATCTGGGGATGATGTTTGGCCTGTGGGTTGAACCGGAGATGGTATCGCCTGACAGCGGCCTTTACCGTGCGCACCCTGATTGGTGCCTGCACGCGCCGGGCCGCCCGCGTACCGAAGCGCGCAATCAGTTGATTCTTGATCTGTCGCGCGAGGAGGTACAGGATTACATCATCGAAAGCATCTGCGCGGTGCTTGGCAGCGCACCGATCCAGTATATCAAATGGGACATGAATCGCAATATGACCGAGCATTTCAGCGGGGACCGCGATCCGTTATGCCAGTTGGAGACGCAGCACCGATACATGTTGGGCCTCTACCGGGTACTGGAGGCATTCACTTCCCGCTTCCCGCAGGTGCTGTTTGAAAGCTGCTCAGGCGGCGGCGGGCGGTTCGATCCCGGCATTTTATTCTATATGCCGCAGACCTGGACCAGCGACAACACCGACCCGGTGGAACGGCTCGCCATCCAGTATGGGACGAGTTATGCCTATCCGCCCTGCGCCATGGGCGCACACGTGAGCGCCAGCCCCAACCATCAGACCGGACGCAAGACCACCGTCAAGATGCGGGGTGATGTGGCTCTGGGCGGGAACTTTGGATATGAGCTGGATCTTGGCAAATTGTCGGCAGAAGAAATGGAAACCGTCCGCGCGCAGGTGTCGCAGGTCAAGGCATTGCGGAAAACCCTACAGCAGGGCACCTTTACGCGCTTGATGAGCCCCTTTGGGGGAAACACCTGCGCCTGGCAATTTGTTAGCAGCGATGGCCGGCAGGTCATCCTGTGTTTTTATCAGCGGCTGGCACTGCCCAATCCCACGCCATACCGCGTTTTCCCTCAAAGCCTTTGCGAGCATGCCATCTATCATGATTTGTCCACAGGAAAAGGCTATACCGGCGCGGCATTGATGTATGCAGGATTGCCATTGGAAGCCGCACGCGCAGATTTTTTCAGCCATGTCGTGCAGCTTCAGCGTGAGTCATAATAGTACCATCGATTGCATTTTACCCGATGGGTTTGATAGAACGCCCGTGAAAATGTATGGCAAACATACCGGTGGCGATGGGAACGCAAGCGCATCTATTCAAAAACATGAATGCACCAATGAGAAAGAATTCTCAAAGGGATGAAATCCCATTGATGGGGTGCCCAGGGGCAGAGTCCCTGGGCATTCCTACCGCCTCTTCGGCCTTCTTCTCCTGCGCGCCTGCTCGTCACGCTTTTCCACGGCCTGGCCGCGGAGGGTGAAGAGCTGATCCCGGAGCTTGGCGGCTTTTTCAAAGTCCAGGCTATGGGCGGCGGAAAGCATCTGGTCTTCCAGTTGCAGGATGAGCGTCTGCTTTTCTGCGTCGGAGAGGATTTCCGGCGACTTTTCCTCCACCTGGCGGGTGATTTCCAATAGGGCGCGGACGGTATTTTGAACGCTTTGGGGCGTGATGCCATGGGCCTCGTTGTAGGCCTGCTGAAGAGCGCGGCGGCGGTTGGTTTCCTGGATGGCGCGCATCATGGAATCGGTCAGCTTGTCGGCATACATGATGACCCGGCCCTCCAGGTTGCGGGCGGCGCGGCCGATGGTTTGCACCAGGGAGGTTTCGCTGCGCAAAAAGCCCTCCTTGTCGGCGTCCAGGATGGTTACCAGCGCCACCTCCGGCAGATCCAGGCCTTCGCGCAACAGGTTGATGCCCACCAGCACATCGAACTCGCCCAGGCGCAGATCCCGGATCAGCTCCATGCGCTCCATGGTTTGAATGTCGCTGTGCAGGTAGCGCACCCTGATATCCAGGTCTTTCAGGTAAGAAGTCAGGCTCTCGGCCATGCGCTTGGTGAGGGTGGTCACCAACACGCGGTGGCCTTTTTTTGTGACCTCGTGCAGCTCGCCCACCAGGTTGTCCACCTGGCCGGTGGCGGGACGGACGATGATCTGCGGGTCGATGAGGCCCGTGGGGCGGATGATCTGCTCCACAATCTGCCCAGACTTTCCCAGCTCGTAGGGCGCAGGGGTTGCCGATACATAGATCGTTTGATGTATGCGCGCCTGGAACTCTTCGAACAAAAGCGGCCGGTTGTCATAGGCTGATGGAAGACGGAACCCATATTCCACCAGCGCATCCTTGCGCATTCGGTCGCCCCGGTACATGGCCCGTACCTGGGGCACGGTGACATGGCTTTCGTCGATAAAGGTGATGAAATCCTCTGGAAAGTAGTCCAGCAAGGAGAAGGGCGGGTCGCCGGGGCTGCGCCCGTCAAAGTAGCGGCGGTAGTTTTCAATGCCGGTGCAGTAGCCCAGCTCCCGCATCATTTCGATATCATAGCGGGTGCGCTGCGCAAGCCTTTGGGCCTCCAGCAGGCGGTCGCCATCCTTCAGCTCCTGCAGGCGTATTTCCAAGTCCTGCTCGATCTGCTGGATGCCCCTTTCCATGCCCTCGGGATCGGTGGCGTAGTGGGTGGCGGGGAAGATGGCCGCGTGCAAAAGCGTGCCCAGCACATGGCCGGTGGTGACTTCGATCTCGCTGATGCGCTCAATCTCATCGCCAAAAAACTCCACCCGGAGCCCGTGGTCGTACTCACCGGCGGGGATAATCTCCACCACGTCGCCCCGCACACGGAAGGTGCCCCGGGAAAAGTCCATGTCGTTGCGCTCAAACTGGATGTCCACAAGCTTTCGCAAAAGCGTATCCCGGCTCAATTGCATGCCCGGGCGCAGGGAAAGCATCAGCCCCTCGTACTCCTTGGGGTCGCCCATGGAGTAGATGCAGCTCACCGACGCGACGATGATCACGTCCCGCCGCTCGCGAAGGGCCGCTGTGGCGCTGTGGCGGAGGCGGTCGATCTCCTCGTTGATGGAGGCGTCCTTTTCGATGTAGGTATCGGAGGAGGCGATGTAAGCCTCCGGCTGGTAGTAGTCGTAATAACTGACGAAATACTCCACCGCGCTGTCGGGGAAAAACGACTTGAACTCGCTGCAAAGCTGCGCCGCCAGCGTTTTGTTGTGGGCGATGACCAGGGCGGGGCGCTGCACTTTTTCAATCACCGAGGCCATGGTGAACGTCTTGCCCGAACCGGTCACGCCCAGAAGCACCTGGTCGGTAAGGCCGTTATTGATACCCGCGGCCAGCGCCTCGATCGCCTGTGGCTGATCGCCTGTGGCAGTATACGGAGCTTTCAAAACAAAACGGTTCACAGCATGCCTCCAATAAGAACGTTTGTTCTGAAATTGTACCACAAAACGACTGAAATGGGAAGGCTCTGCCAGAAAAAATTGTTATCGGAAGCGGAAAATTAAAATCTGCCGCGTATGAATCCGGGCGGCTGATCCGATGCGCGTTATGATGCCAAAATCCGTCCTCCAGCGGCTTTTTGCGGCCTTTTCCAGCAGAATATTTGCTCCTTCGCAGGAGAAACTGAATGCGACAGGAGGGAAGTGTATGGCCATCACACTTGTTAAAAACACGGCTCCAGGGCCGATGAAGCCCGCCTTCGGGAGATGCGGGTTATGACTACCTATGTAGTGTCCCAAAGCCCGGGGTTGAGCGGCGAAATCGAGATTAATACGGCAAAAAATGCCGTATTGCCAATTTTGGCCGCGTCGCTGTTGACTAGAGAGCCGCTGTCTATCCTAAGGGTGCCCAACCTGACCGACGTACAAACGCTGATCCATATTTTGCGGGATTGCGGTGCATCGGCTGTGGAAAGCGAGGGCACGGTTACCGCGTTTGCCAAAAATCCGCACAATCCAAACGACGAAGACAGCATCCGGCGCATGCGGGCGTCGGTGCTGGTGATGGGACCGCTCCTGGCCCGCACGGGGTATGCCAAGGTGGCGCTGCCCGGTGGCTGCGCCATAGGACAAAGACCCATCGACCTGCATGTAAAGGGTATGCAGGCGCTGGGCGCGGAGGTGGAGATATCCTCCGGAAGCGTGACGCTCAAAGGCAAGCTCAAGGGCGGTAACGTATATCTTGACCTGCCCAGCGTGGGCGCGACGGAAAACATTTTAATGGCGGCCACCCTGGCCGACGGCATCACACGGATCGAGAATGCGGCGAAGGAACCGGAGATTTCAGACCTGGCAGGCTGCCTTATGCAAATGGGCGCGAAAATCATGGGCGCCGGCACCGGCACCATCTGGGTGGAAGGCGTGAATGCTTTATCCGGCTGCACGTACCAGCCCATCGCGGACCGCATCGAAGCCGGCACGCTGGCCTGCGCCGCGGCCATCACCAAGGGCAGCGTGCTCTTGCAAGGGGCGCGCCCGGAGCACATGCGGGCGGTGCTCTTCAAGCTTCAGGAGGCCGGCGTGCAGGTAAAGGAAAGCCGCGGCGGCCTGCGGGTTTCCGGCCGTGCCGCCCATCCATTTGAACTTCGTACGTTAAGTTACCCCGGATTTCCCACCGATATGCAGGCACCCATGATGACCGTGGCGCTGGCTGTGAAGGGAACCAGCGTCTTCCTGGAAACCATTTTTGAAAACCGCTTCATGCACGCCCAGGAATTAAAGCGCATGGGCGCGCGCATCAGGCTGGACAACCGCGTGGCTGTGATCGAGGGCGGCGCGCCGCTGACAGGGGCGCCAGTGACCGTTACAGACCTCCGGGCAGGCGCCGCGCTGATGCTGGCCGGGCTGATCGCCCAGGGCCAAACGGAGATCAATGACCCAGGCGGGAACATTGCAAGAGGATATGCCGACCTGCCCGAGAAGCTCACCCGCCTGGGGGCGAAGGTGGATGTGAAGAGCTGAAGATACCAAAGGAAAAAGCAAAACGCCGCGTGAGAACATGCGGCGTTTTGCATGAAATTGGTTATCTGCTTTATTTTGCCTTCATCAGCTTCAGCAGCCTCGGCGCGGCCAGGACGGCCACTACCAGACAGATGGCGGCGTCCACCAGCACGAAGGAGTTGTAGCCCAGGCTGTAGGGCCAAGGTACCATGCCGGCCTCGGCGGCATAATTTGCAAAGAATAAAACGCCGCTGAGCGTATGGCAGGCCATGCGCAGAAGGCCGACCATGATCATCCCTGCATACAGCATCCATTTTTGTTGATGCTTAGAAAACAGGCCCATCAGGCCGATTACGCCAAAGGCAATGGGGTAGTCCAGCAGAAACTGCCAGAAGCCAACGATGTAAGGATCCTGGATGGCCTGCAAAAGGCCGTATGCCAGGGATGCAACCAGGCCCGGCCCTATCCCGAAGGCATAGGAGAAGAGCATCATCGGCAGCATGCTGGCGGGGGTGATGGTGCCGCCCTGGGGCATGCGCCACAGACGGACGTAGGAGAGCACAAAGGCCAGCGCGATGGACAGCGCCGCATAGGCAAGAAGCTTGGCCGTCCATTGCGTTTTTTGCCGGGCGATGGCGGTCAGCCCGACCCACAGGAGTATCAGCACCGCCAGAATGATCCAGCCGGTATAGGAAACCTCGCCGAATTTTTCAAATGCCTTTTGCAGCCAGGACGGTTCCGCCGCTGCCGCGGCCTCCCCTTCGGCCAACGCCGGGGCAAACAAGAAGTCCCACATATAAAATCCTCCCTTTCTTGCGCATCCATCAAGAAATAGAAAACCCGCGGCTTACGCACGCGGGAAACAGAGGCCGCCTTATTTCCTTTCGGAAACTCAGGCTGGGACACGAAGAAAATCTTCGCGCCCTCCGCTTCCCTACGGTAGGATTACCTACACAGGTTCTAAGGGTCGGGACGTACGCCCTCTCAGCCACGATAAAAAACCGTGTTGCCCCCCTAGCGGTGGATGCAGTTTTCGAGTATGATTATAGCATAATCATCCATACTGTCAAGGGAGTTAAGCATGAAGCATTTTTTCGCGTATTTATCCCGGATGAAGCTGATCCAGCGCTGGGGGCTGATGCGCAATACCCGGCCGGAAAACGATATGGAGCATGCGCTGCAGGCCGCCATCATCGCCCACGGGCTGGCGGCCCTGGCGGTGACGCGGTTTGCAAAAAATGTAAATCCGGAGCATGTAATGGCCCTGGCCGTCTATCATGACGCAGGGGAAGTGATCACCGGCGATCTGCCTACGCCTGTCAAATATCACAACCCCTTCATGCGCACCGAGTACAAAAAGCTGGAGGAGCTGGCCCATCACAAGCTTTTGTCCATGCTGCCGCCTGACCTTCAGCCCGCCTACGAGCCATATCTTTTCCACCGGGAGGATACGTATGAATGGAAGCTGGTGAAGGCCGCCGACCGCATTTGCGCCTATATCAAGTGCGTGGAGGAGGAGAAGGCCGGGAACAGCGAGTTTTTGCAGGCCAAATCCTCCGTTCTGAAATCCATACGGGAAATCGATCTGCCGGAAGTGCAGGCTTTTATGGAAGAATTTGTGCCCAGCTTCGGCCTGTCGCTGGATGAGCTGTCCGGGGGAGGCGAGTAATGCGCCTGGGGCTGACCTCCGCGGCTTTTTACGGCCGGCTGGAGACGGAAGACGCAGCGGCAAGGCTTTTGGAATATCCCATCGGGTGCTGCGAGATTTTTTTGGAAACGCGCAGCGAGTACAGCGGGTCATTTGGCGCGGCTGTGCGGGAAAGGCTCGGCGGCCTTCCCTGCCGGTCCATCCATGCCAAGGGAACCCAGTTTGAGGGGGATCTGTTCGGCGCCTCTGCACGCCAGCGGCAGGATGCCTTTCAAATACTGGAGGGTGTGCTGGACTGCGGCCAGGCGCTGGGAGCGGGCGTTTATGTTTTTCACGGTCAGCCGGATTACCGGGGCGGGCTTCATCCGCAGGGCATTCCGCGGCTTGGGGAAACGGTAAACCGCATTTGCGAA
>JAEWWY010000061.1 GCA_023458835.1 Bacillota bacterium | reverse complement strand
ATTTCTTACAGCTCCCGGATATTGTCTATGATGCTGGACCGCACGATCCCGCGGATGCGGGCGCGCAGGTTGATCCCGCAAAAGAGCAGGATCATCAGCACGTACAACGAGCCAAGGCCGATAAGCGGCCAAAGCATGCCGTCGGGAAGGGTTCCCTCATGGGCCTGATACACAAGAAAACCGCCGCTGATGAAAACGCCCGCCGCCATGCCCCATGACAGCATGATCCCCACCTGGTTTAGGTAGGAAGATGTGATCACCTGAAGCGGCGCGCCCACCGCCCGCAGCATACCGATGCCGCGCTTGTCGGACCGGATGCGCCCGGTGACGGCATTGTTGACCATGCTGACGCAAATGGCAAAGAACAGGATCAAAATCGCGAGAAGGCTGGCGGTCAGCATCATTTGCCATTGGCGGCTTTCCCGCTCCGATGCAAAGGCGGAGTCAAACGCCATATTCTCCACACGGTTTGCGATATCCGACAGCACCGTTTCCATGTATGCCTGCGTTTGTTCATCCGGAGTATCCGTAAGCCTGATCGCCATGTTTTTGTACCCGCTGCTTTCAAAGCCAAGCGCGTCAAGGCCCGCCACCGTGGTGATCAGCGGCCCCGCCTCATTCCAAAGCGAACCGACACGAACTGCCAGCGCCCGCGGCATGTCGTCCGATAGCACCGCGCCGATGCGCACGCTCCTGTCCACGCGCCGGACGGCAGGATCGCCGAATGCGTCCTCACCTATATATCCGCTATATCCACCCTCCGTGTACAGCCTGCACAGCTCAAGCGTATCTCCCGCATGGAACATATCGTTTACAAGCATCTTGTCATATCGTTCACCTTCATCCAGCGTCGTGCCGGAAGATGCCCCGATGATATTTCCATGGGAATCCTTATTATATTTTATATAAATTTTGTCCGGCGCAACGATCAGCACCTCGCGTCCTTCATTGAGCGCCGCAAGGTCGATCTCCCCCGAAAGCACATAGGGCTTGAACAACTCGATCATCGCCGGGAAACAGGCCTCCATCTCCATCTTGACCATTTCCGCGTCAATGTTCTGCCGTTTTTTAAGCGCCAGGTATTCCCTGCGTTCAATCTCCCGCAAAGTTTTCCGGTTTCCGTCCGACTGCGTGTCATCCGTCAAATATTTATATGGGCCGAAAATACGGTCGCGGCCGGTCAGGTATTCGCTTACGCTGTCCATCAGCAGATAGACCCGGACAGACTTGCTGGCCTGCATACTGCCGGCCAGCGGCAGCGCCGCCGCTTCCAAAAGATCGCCTTCCGTCAAAAGCGGCCGGAGCGCATTCCTATCAATCCAATCATTTCCTTCCGAATAGGTTTCCATTAAAAAGTCATACGTCCTTGGTACCTGTCTGCCGACCTGCCAAACCAGGCCAAATCCCAGCGTCAAAATGAGCAGGCTCAGGGCAACCACCACTGAAACGCCCGCCTGCTTTGCCCGGTATAGCCGCAAATGCCGCTGGGCCAGCAGGCTGGGCGGCCAGAAAGTTTGCCTTAAACGGATGCGCATCTGCTTTTTCGCCCGCAGCAGCGGCGTTTCGCGAATGGCCTGCATGGGCGAAGCGCGGGATGCGGTAAGGAGCGGCAGGAACGCTGCGGCCATCACACAGGCGATGGAAAACAGCAGCTCAAGGGGCAAAAACCATACCACCGCGAAATAGGTTAGCCCGCCAATGGCTTTGGATAGCCCCCACACGGCAAGGTGCGACAGGGCGATGGCGGCCGGCGCAACAATGAGCGCAATGAGAAGCGCCTCCCGGCCGAAGATTGAACGGATCTGCCTGCGGGTCGCGCCAACGGCGCGCAGCATGCCGATCTGGGCGCGGCGCTCGGACAGCATCATGGAGAACGCATTTGCGATCCCCATACAGGATGCTATAACAAGCACGCCCCCCAGCACGCTCACAAGGAATACCAGCATACCGCTGTCGGAGGATTCAAACAAAAGGAAGGCAAAATGATCCACCCGATAGTGGTGCAGCGTATCTTCCGTATACTTCACAAACGCTTCCTTTGTAACCAGCGGCGCAAGCTGCAAAAGGCGGTGTATGAAGGGGCGCCCGCCCGCCTCCACCTGTTCCGCGCGGGAGACCACCGCGCCGGGGTATTCAAGATAACCGGCCGGGCTCCACCCAAGGGTATACCGCAGGCGCGCGGCGGCCCGCTCCGAAAGGATGCCCACCAGCGTATATGTTTTCGTGACCGTATCAGGCAAAAAGCCGCTTCCGTCCGGCACCTTCACCTGCAGGGTCAACGCATCGCCCAATTTCGCATCCGTCCGCAGCCGCTGAAGCTTTGAGCGCTCCATGGCGATTTCCCCCGCAGCCTCGGGCATGCGGCCTTGTACGCATTGCCGGTATGCCAGAGCCTCCCCTTTTTTATCGTAATAGGCGATGGCTGTTTCCGCGCCTTCCGTCTCCCCGATAATGAAAACATTGCCGATGCTTTGCACATATCCGCTTTCCAGCAGCGCTTCGGGCGAGACATCCCCCGCGTCCAGCAAAACGGCGTCCTGCCTGCCCACTTGCCGGAAATAGCGCTCCTGATAGGTATGATAAATGCTCTGCCCCATGAGCAGCATGGAGGACATGAAGAAAATCGCAAGCACAATGCCGGTGACCAGCGTGAAATATTGCTGTTTTCTTAAGCGTATGCTACCCAGGGCCAGCGAATTGTAGGAGGGCGCCTTTTTCATGGCGGCGCTCCCTGCCCGCTGTCCCCTATGACGGCGCCGTCGCAAAGCGAAAGGATGCGGCTCGCCTGCTCGGCAATGGCGAGGTCATGGGTTACCAGGATCAGCGTTACGCCCAGTTCCTGGCCCACATAGCGCAATAGGGAGAGTACCTCCCGGCCGGTTTTTCCGTCCAGGTTCCCGGTGGGCTCGTCGGCAAAGAGCACGGCGGGCTTGTTGGCAAGGGCCCGGGCAATGGAGATACGCTGCTGCTGCCCGCCCGACAATGCGCCGGGCAGGTGGCTTGTCCTGTCCCCGATCTCCAGCATATCGA
>JAEWWY010000060.1 GCA_023458835.1 Bacillota bacterium | reverse complement strand
TGATCGCACATCTGGTGGCGGAGGAATTGTCCCTGAATGATATGGCAATGCTGCTGGAATTGCATCGGGGCCAATTTTCCCTGGTGGAAAAAACGGTATCCCCATCTTCATCTGTCATTGGCAAAATGCTCAGGGAGATGAAAATGCCCCCGGATTGCGTGCTGGTGGCGGTGATCCGGAATTCACAGCTTCTGATCCCCAGGGGTGAAACCAGGCTGCTTGCCAATGACAAGGTGATGGCGATCACCGATGTCAATCATCTGCAGGAGCTTTCCCAATTGCTGGATGCTAAAGGGTGATCGATTCCTGGGAATAAAAAGCCGCCGGAGGCATATGCGCTTCCGGCGGCGCTTCTTGGTGCATACGTTATGGGGAGCGGCATACCCGCCGTTATTGCCCCAGTAATTCTTGCGAGGATTGATAGGCCATTCCATCAGGCAGCGGCAATTCCTCTTCCTCCTGCCGGCCCTGCTTCAAAAGTGTCAGGCGGCCTACGGAAACCTCATAGGCGGTTTTGTTGAGAATCGTGCCGTCGGTCAGTTGCTTTTGATAAGCGCGGCTTTGAAAGCGTCCCTGTACCTGCACATGGTCGCCTACCTGCAGATGGCTGGCAAAGCGGGCAGTGCGTCCCCAGGTAATGCAGGGGATATAGTCGCTTTTCCCATAGGCGCGGTTTACCGCCAGCATCAGGTCGCAAATCTCCCTGCCAAAGGGGGTGGTGCGGTAGGAGGGCGCTTTGCACAGCGCGCCGTAAAGCTGAACCTGATTGGGGTTGGTAAGCTCATCCGGCGCAAGCAGCCGCTGTACAAAGCCGGTGATGAGCAGGCGGCCTGCGCCTTCCACCACTTTGTTGTAGCTTCGAAGCTGCCCTTCCAACGCCAGGGGCGTGCCGGGGCAAAGCCCCCTGTTCTCCATCAGCCGTTCGCTGATGGTGATGGGAAGCAGGTCCTCCGCGCCCGACAAGCGCGGCACAGACAGGGTGGCATAAAAGAATTGTTCTGCAAACACCTCATGACCATAAACAGGCTGGGTTGCCAGCGTACCGCCCAAACGTAACAGGTTGCCCGTTTCTTCCATTGCAATTCACCTCGCTGGTGCAGGGGTGGTAGATAAGACAGGATGCTGCTTCCCCTGCACGTCAATTACTGTTTCTCCCTGAAGTAGAATCTGTGATACGGGTATGATTTTGTAGCCCAGGCCCTGATAATGCTCTATGACGGTGGGCAGCGCCTGAAGTACGTACTGCGCATCATTGTGGAACAGTACAATATCGCCGTTTTGCACATTTGTTGTGCACTGCTTGATGATGTCGGCAGTTCCGCGATTTTTCCAGTCCAGGGAGTCTACGCTCCACTGTACCACCTCATACCCCTCTGCCCGGCTCACCAAGACCACTCTGTCGTTGTAATCCCCGTAGGGAGGACGGAACAAGGTGGGGCGAACACCCGTTAGTCTTACCACCTTATCGCTCATTATCCGCAGTTCTTCTTTGATTTTTCCCTCATCCAACTGGCTCATGTGGGGATGGCTTGAGGAATGATTGCCAATCTCATGCCCCCGCGCTACGATTTCCTTTACAAGTTCAGGATATTTATCCACCCAGAAACCCACCAGGAAAAAGGTGGTCTTCACATCGTATTTGTCCAGAATATCCAAAAGAGGTTTGGTCTGATCACCGCCCCAGGCGGCGTCGAAGCTGATGGATACCACCTTGTCGTCTCTTGCCACGCTGTACACGGGCAGTTGCCGCTTGTGGTTGAGAACCGTAATGGATTCATCTTTCAGCCCTCCGGCATATAGCACGGACACGACCGCAAGGCACAGGCACAACGCCAGTTGCCCGGCGGTCTGGCTGCGCAGCGCCTTGCCCATACCCCGGAAAAGCTTGCCTGCGGCGGCCGCCGCCTTTTGCAAAACACCGGTGCGCTTCTCCTCTTTTTTTACCTCCGGCGCGCCGGATAACAGTCCTTTTGGTTTCAAACGCATGGGTTTATTGCTCATGCAATGCCACCACCTTTTGCCTAACCCTATGCGGCGGATGGCGGCTGTATGCCTTCCGGCTTACACCAATATAACGGATCATAACCTCAAATTCGGGCAGTATGAGCAAAAACCCCCGGCATAGTGCCGGGGGCGCGATAGCTGGCCGTTTGTCTGTTGGCAGGGAAGGTGATACAGATATAGGCAGCAAGCATTCGTTATGCTACGGCAGCCTGATCCCCGCTATCAGCCCCGTCACCACATCCTCCATCAGCGCCATCACACAGGGCTTGCCTTTATCGGCTTTGGCCTGAAGGGCAATCTCGTCGGAGCTTACGGCAGTGGGCGCGCTTTGGGCCTGGATGATCACCAGAGGGGTGATTTCCGTGCCGATGCGGGCGCATCCGGCAACAGACGTTCCGTTGGAACCGTTTTTGTTGAAAGCAAAGCACCGCACACCCTTGCCGTTGCGGCCCTGGGCTTCAAAGTCCAAGGCCAGCAGGCGCTTGGCGCAGCCCCGGTCACTGATGAGCATGATCTGATCCTTTGCGGCGATCTGGCCGCCCCACAGGAGTTCATCGCCCGTGTCAAGCTGCATGCCTTTTACGCCGCCGGTGGCCCGGCCCATTTGCGGTACGGAATCCAGCGTGAAACGGATGCACTGCCCGCCGCGGCTGATAAGCAGGATATCCTGCTCCTCCTGGGCGGGGAACACAGCGATCAGTTTGTCGCCATCCTTTAAGTTGACGGCGGAAAACTTTTGCCTGCGCACGTCATATTCCGATGCCTGGGTACGCTTGACCATGCCCTGGGCCGTAATGAAAAGATAATCAGGCGCTTTTGCAAGATTGGCTGTCTTTACGCATAGAAGCTGAATTAAGGCTTCTCCGCCTTCCAGCCCGGCCAGTACGCCGGTCAGGAGCACGCCGCGGTCCTTTGGCCGGTTGGTTTCCGGAAGGCTGCCCACAGACAGGGGATAGCAGTTGCCCCGATCGGTAAAGAACAGCAGCGTATGGTCCGTAAGCGTATTAAACAGGAACCTGGATACCTCGTTCAGGCCGGCTTGCGGATCAGGGGGCGGCAGCTTCTCAAGGAATTTGGGATACATGCGCTTTAGCTGCCCGCCATAGGTGTACAGGACCACAGCCTCTTCCGGCACTACCTCTTCTTCCTCCGCGGCGGAAGTATCCTCCTCCTCCTTCACAAGCTGGGTGCGCCGGGCCTCAGTGTATTCCGAAGCCATTTCGCCAAGCTCTGCCTTGATGACGTTAAGAAGCTTCTTCTCGCTGGCCAGTATGCCTTCCAGCTTGTCGATCAGGCGCAGGACCTCTTCATATTCCTTTCGCAGGGCCAGTATTTCCAGGTTGGTCAGCCTTTGCAGGCGCATGTCCAGAATCGCCTGGGCCTGGATATCGGTGAGGGAAAAACGGTCCATCAGCTTTTGCTTGGCTTCCTTGGGGGTTTTGCTGCCTCGGATCAGGGCGATCACTTCGTCCAGGTTATCCACCGC
Source organism: Bacillota bacterium (assembly GCA_023458835.1). GTDB lineage: Bacteria > Bacillota > Clostridia > Christensenellales > Aristaeellaceae > JAEWAH01. Next base: position 12,165 of record JAEWWY010000060.1, on the reverse strand, counting down.
CACCATCAGGCCCTCCAGGATATGGGCCCTGGCCTTGGCCTGGTCCAGGTCATACTGGGTGCGCCTTGTCACTACGTTCTTCTGGTGGCGGATAAAGTGGCCGATGATTTCCTTCAGGCCCATCTGCATGGGCTTACCCTCGGCGATGGCTACCATGTTAACCCCGAAGGTCACCTGCATATCGGAATATTTGTACAGGTAATTCAATATCCGCTGGGGGTCCACATCCTTGCGCAGCTCGATCACGGCCCGAAGGCCGGTGCGGTCGCTTTCATCCCGTATATCGTAGATTCCACCCAGCATGGCCTTCTTTTCTTCTGACAGCTTCAGTATTTTTTCCAGCATGCCCGCCTTGGCCACCTGGTAGGGCATTTCGGTGATGACGATAAGTTTTCTTCCGCTGGGACCGCTTTCGATATGTACCTTGGCGCGCAGAATCAGCCGGCCGCGGCCCGTTTCATAGGCCTTTTCAATTTCATCGGTATGAAGCAGCACGCCGCCGGTGGGAAAGTCAGGGGCGGGGATGTGCTGCATCAGTTCCTTGACGGTGATGCCGGGCTTGTCGATTTGGGCGATGACGGCCTTGACCGCCTCGCCGAAATGGTGAGGCGGGATGTTGGTGGCCAGGCCCACGGCAATGCCGCTGGCGCCGTTGACCAGAAGGTTGGGGAACCGGGCGGGAAGCATGTCCGGTTCCTTTAGGGGATCATCAAAATTCAGGCGGAAGGGCACCGTGTCCTTTTCAATATCCCGCAGCATCTGCATCGCCAGGGAGGTCATGCGGGCTTCGGTATACCGCATGGCCGCCGCGCCGTCGCCATCGATGGAGCCGAAGTTGCCGTGGCCGTCCACCAGCATGCCCATCAGGGAAAAGGGCTGGGCCATGCGCACCAGCGCGTCATACACAGAGGTATCCCCATGGGGATGATATTTGCCCAGGCAGTCGCCCACGATGCGGGCGCATTTGCGGTGGGGCTTGTCCGGCGTGAGGCTAAGCTCGCTCATGGTATACAAAATGCGCCGCTGCACGGGCTTCAAGCCATCCTCCACCCGGGGCAAAGCACGTTCCAGGATCACGTATTCCGCGTAGGGGAGCATGGAGTTGTGCATGACGTCTTCCATAGGCATCTGAATGATATCCGGAGGCTGGATGGTGATGTTTTTATCATTCCCTGCCATCGTTTAGTTCGCCCCCTTTTCATTTGCTTCCGCCGTTACCGGCACAAAATCGTCCGCCTTGTTGAAGTTGGCGTGCTGGCTGATATACTCCCGGCGCGGGTCCACCTTGTCGCCCATCAGGATGGTGACGATGCGGTCGGCCTGGGCGGCATCCTCAATGGTAACCTGCATCAGCTTGCGGTTATTGGGGTCCATGGTGGTCTGCCAAAGCTGCTCGGGGTTCATTTCCCCAAGGCCCTTGTAGCGCTGCAGGGTATATCCTTTGCCAACATTTTTCAGCACCTTTTTCAGTTCCCGGTCATCGTACACATATTGCACGTTGTTCCCTTTCTGAATCTTGTACAGCGGCGGCATGCCGATGTACACGTGCCCTTCCGTCACCAATTCCCGCATGTAGCGGTAGAAGAAGGTGAGCAGGATCGCGCGGATATGCGCGCCGTCCTGGTCGGCATCGGAGAGGATGATGACCTTGTGATACTTGAGGCCGCCCAGGTCAAAGCTTTCATCGATGCTGGTGCCCAGCGCCGTGATGATGGTGCGGAATTCCTCGTTGGAAAGCACTTGGTCAAGCCGCTTCTTTTCCGCGTTGAGGGGTTTGCCCCGAAGGGGCAATATGGCCTGGAAGCGCCTGTCGCGGCCCTGCTTGGCACTGCCGCCGGCGGAATCGCCCTCCACGATGAACAGCTCATTTTCCGCCGGCTTGCGGCCGGTGCAGCTTGACAGCTTGCCCACCAGCGGGGCGGCTTCCAGCTCATTTCTGGCCCGGGCCACGGACTGTGCCTTGCGTGTGGCCTCCCGCACCTTGGCGGAGCGGATGGCCTTTTCCACAATCTTCTGGCAAAGGTCCTGATTTTTCAGATCCTCCAGGAATTCCGAAAGCTTCTGGGCGGTGATGGCCTCCACGGCCGGGCGCACCTCGGTATTGCCGAGCCGCCCCTTGGTCTGCCCTTCAAACTGCGGGTTTTTGACCATGGTCACGATGATCGCCGTCATACCCTCACGGAAATCCTCGCCGGCCAGGTTATTGTCCTTTTCCTTCAGCGCGCCGATCTTGCGGGCATAGTCGTTGAAGGCCTTGGTATAGGCGGCTCGGAAGCCCGTTTCGTGAGTGCCGCCCTCGGCGGTGGGGATATTGTTCACGTAGGAAAAGATGCTTTCGGTATAGCCGTCGGTATATTGGATGGCTACGCGGCACACCGTATCATCCTTCTTGCCATCCAGCATGATAGGGGCATCATGCAGCGTGGTTTTGTCCTCGTTGAGGTATTTTACGTAATCGGCGATACCGCCGGCGTAATGAAACTCCTGCCGGGCAAGCGAGGCATCCTTTTGCCGCTCGTCGTTAAAGACAATACGGACGCCGGTGTTCAGGTAGGCCAGCTCCCTAAGCCGCCTCGCCACGATTTCACCATGGAACTTCGTTTCCTCAAAAACGGCATCGTCGGGCATAAAGCGCACCAGGGTACCGCGCTTGCGGGTGTTTCCAACCTTTAACAGGCCGCCCTTGGGCTGCCCGGCCAGGAACTTGCCCTGGAGCATATCATATTCGCTCAAGAACTCCATGCGGTGGTGGGTCCAGTCACGGTACACATCTACCGTCAGCCATTTGGAAAGCGCGTTCACCACCGATGCGCCCACGCCGTGCAGGCCCCCGGAATAGCTGTAGTTGTCATTGTTGAACTTTCCGCCCGCGTGCAGCTTGGTAAAAATGACCTCGATCCCAGGCACGTGCAGCGTGGGGTGGTTGTCTACCGGCATGCCGCGGCCGTTATCAAAGACGCTGGCGGAACCATCCTTGTGAAGCGTTACCTCCACCTCTGTGGCAAAGCCGTTGGAAGCTTCATCCACGGCGTTGTCCACGATCTCCCATAAAAGGTGGTGCAGCCCTCTTTGACCTGTGGAACCGATGTACATACCGGGCCGCATACGTACCGCATCCAACCCCTCCAAAACCTGTATATTGCCTGCGTCATACGATTGCGTCATGCGTATGCTCCTTGTCCAATATTGATTTTCATTCTTCTTACTATACCACATTTTGGGGCTGGTCACAATGCTTTGTCCACAGGTTGCTGTGCGCATATTCTTTTTGGGCGTCGGGAACACTTTTTGAGAATAAAGGCTTGGGAGGAAGAAATCTGTGTCCATTGGCATGATATTGCTCACCGCAGTGGCGGTGCTGATTTTCTTCGGCGTATCCCAGCGGGTGCTGGACAGGATGCGGCTTAGTGACCGCGCTGCGCTGATCATTGTGGCTGCCATGTTCTTTGGCACGCTGATCCCGGACATCCGGATCGGCATGGTGCAATTCAACATCGGCGGTTCAGTGATCCCGGTAGCCGTGTGCCTGTATTTGATTATCAGGGCGGAAACGGGCAAGGAGAAGCTGCGGGCCGTGATCGGCTCGATCCTCACCGCCGGGGTGATATACGCGCTGGGGCTACTGATACCAACCTATCCGGAGCAGACCGCTTTTGACCCCAGCTATATCTACGGTCTGGTAGGCGGTTTGGCGGCCTATCTGCTGGGCCGCTCCCGGCGCAATGCCTTTATCTGCGGCGTGCTGGGCGTGTTGTTGGCAGATATCGCCACAGCCGTAGTGAATTGGTCCCGGGGCGAGAATCAAACGCTGGTGCTGGGTGGAGCCGGTGCGGTGGATATCATGGTCATCAGCGGCGTGCTGGGCGTTTTGCTGGCGGAACTCATTGGCGAAATTGCGGAGCGCATGGTCCGGGGCAAAAACCCACCCGATCATGACCGGATTCATGCAGTGAAGGAGAAGGAGGAAGAAAAGAAATGAAAAAGGGACTTGCGTTTCTTCTGGTTGCGGCATTCATCCTTCTTCCCGTCATGGCGCTGGGGGAAGCTGCGCACGATGAAGGGTCCATTTTCGAGATTCTGGATGAACAAGGGACCAGAATTACTTACTTCAGCGGCATGCCCGAAGCTGGGGATGAGTACATCAGCGGCGACAATCAGCATTTTGAGGTAATATCCGCGGATGCGGCAAAGAAGACGGCCGTGGCTAAAAAGCTGGGGATTTATGAGATGCCCGACGTATCCTGGCTGGATGCTGACGCATCACTGCCGGTAAGCGCTGCAGGCGGGCAAAAGAAGATTGCTATCTACTGCACTCACAGCGATGAAAGCTATGTACCGGGGGACGGGACCAGTTCCAAGCAGGGCGAGGGCGGCATTTATGATGTTGCCGGTGAGTTCAAGAAGGAAATGGAGAAACTCGGGGTGACCGTGGAATATAGCAAGTCTACTCACCATCCCCATGATTCGGGCGCTTATCGCCGTAGCCGGCCGACAGCTATGAAGCTGATACAGGCAGGGCCGGATGCTGTTTTTGACATCCACCGGGACGGGATTCCCGACCCGGATGAATACAACATCAAGCTGGCCGGAGAAAATGCCAGCAAAATACGGCTGCTTGTGGGGCGTAGCAACCAAAACTCCGCCGCCAACAAAAAGTTTGCGTCTCAGATCAAGGCGGTAGGCGATAAGCTTTATCCGGGCCTCATCAAGGATATCTACATCGGCAAAGGCACATATAATCAGGATCTGACACCTAGGGGCGTGCTGTTGGAATTCGGAACACATACCACCAGCAAAAACCGTGTGGAAAATTCCGCGGCGCCTATGGCCAATGTGATCTACAAAGCCTTATATGGCGGTGTCACCGGCGCGGCGGGGGCTGCCAGCGACGTAGGCCCGAATAATAACAACGCGGCTGCCAACAATCAGGATACAGGCACGCCCTCTACGGAAGACAACACGGGCTCCGGCAGCGGCATCCTATGGGTGGTGGGGGTATTTGTGGCAGGATTGGTGATTTTCGCGCTGATCGCCACAGGCTCCAAGCAGGGTACTGTAAACAAGCTCAAGCGCAACGTCAGCGAAATGACGGGCGGCTTGTTCGGAAAAAAGCCTCAAAAGTAACGAAAGCGGGCCAGCAAGGCCCGCTTTCGCATAAAAGGAGGGATGCTTTCATTTTCGATGATCCGGCAGGATTTTTTTATGGCATGCAGGCATGGAGGAGATTTTTAAAGGCTCCTCCTTGTCCGCCTTTATGAATTTGCCTTTCCTTGTGCCGGAAAATGTGATATAATCCTTGTGAGAATATCTTTTCATTCAGGCATCTTTGCGCCCGCCGAAATAAGCGGGCCTTTGTTCGAGGGCGACAGCAATCCATGGCGGGAGGATGCCTTCATGTTTATGCCAAAGATTCAAACTTCGCAAACAGATCTTTTGATCAAGGCGCTTCTGACCCTCAAAGAGCCGGAGGGCGCTTACCGTTTCATGGAGGATGTCTGCACCATACAGGAACTGAAAAGCATCGCCCAGCGGCTTCATGTGGCCTGTTTGCTCAGGGAAAGGGTGACGTATCAGGAGATTGCCCGAAGGACAGGGGCCAGTACCGCCACCATCAGCCGGGTCAACCGTGCGCTTTTGTATGGCGCCGGCGGCTATCAAAAAGTGCTGGACGAGCTTTCGGCAAAGGAGATGCTTCCGCTCCCGACTGAATCGGCGGAAGCGTGAAACACAAGATCAAGATTGAGGAAGACAGAGGATAACGAACATGAATTTGCAGGCGTTGAACAAGGAGCAGCGGCAGGCAGCCGAGACTTTGCAGGGCCCTGTGCTCATTCTGGCAGGCGCGGGCAGCGGCAAGACCCGCGCGCTTACATACCGTGTGGCGAATCTGATCGACCACGGCGTTCCGCCATGGCAAATTCTGGCGCTGCCGTTCACCAACAAGGCCGCCAAGGAAATGAAGGAGCGCATTGCGAAACTGGTGGGCCCAAAGGCGGAGGAAGCCTGGATATCCACCTTTCACGCCACCTGCGCCCGCATCCTTCGCCGTGATATCGAAAAGCTGGGTTATACCAGAGCTTTCACCATTTATGACGACGATGACCAAAGCAGCGTTATCAAGGAAATATTAAAGCAGATGAACCTGGACGAAAAATTCCTGCCGCCCAGGGAATTGAAATCCAAAATATCCGACGCGAAAAATAAGCTGATGTCCCCGGCGGACTGGTTCCGGGAGTCGAACAAGGATTACCGCTGCCAACTGATCAGCGATGCCTTTCAATTGTATGAGGAGAAGCTGCGCGCTGCCAACGCGCTGGACTTTGACGACCTGATCATGCGCACACTGGAGCTGTTTGCCGATCATCCCCCCGTGCTGGAGGGCTACCGTGAGCGCTTCCAGTACGTGCATGTGGATGAATATCAGGATACAAACTACGCGCAGTACATGCTGGTAAAGCTCATCACCCAATTAAGCCGTAACCTGTGTGTGGTGGGGGACGATGACCAGTCCATTTACGGCTGGCGCGGCGCGGACATACGCAACATCCTTGATTTTGAGAAGGATTTTCCCGATGCCGCCGTCATCAAGCTGGAGCAGATCTACCGCTCCTCCGCCAACATTCTGGATGCGGCCAATCAGGTCATCGCCCATAACGTCGGCCGCAAGGAAAAGGCGCTGTGGACCGAAATAGGGGAAGGCGAGCCCATCAAGGTATTCTGCGCCGGGGATGAGCGGGAGGAAGCCGCCTGGATCTGCGACAGGATGCATCAACTGACGCTGAGCCGCGAAAGCTATGGCGACATGGCTGTGCTCTACCGCACCAATGCCCAGAGCCGTGTGCTGGAAGAAATGATGGTCAGGGCCGGCATTCCTTACAAGGTGTTCGGGGGCCTGCGCTTTTATGACCGCAAGGAAGTGCGGGACATCATTGCCTATCTTCGGGTGATCGTCAATCCGGCCGATGATGTTTCGCTGCGCAGGATCATCAACCAGCCCAAACGGGCGATAGGCGACGCTACCATTGCGGAGCTGGCCCAGCATGCGCAGCTCAATCACATGCCTCTTTTCAGCGCGCTCAACGATATGCCTGATTCCTTGTCCGCAAGGCCCAGAAAGTGCGTTGGCGAGTTTGCCATGCTCATGAACCGTCTGGTGGCCATGCGGGAAAGCATGGGCCTTTGTGAGTTTGTGAAGGCGGTGCTTCATGAAACGGGCCTGATGGCCGAGTATCAAAAGGAAGAGACCGAGGAAGCCCAAACCCGTGTGGAGAACATTCAGGAATTTGTGGGCGCCGTGGAAGAGTTTGAGCGCCAGGCGGAAAACCCGCAACTGGAGGATTTTCTGGAGAACGTGGCGCTGGTCACGGATCTGGATCAATCTGATCAAAGCCCCAAATTTGTTACGCTCATGACACTGCACAGCGCCAAGGGGTTGGAGTTCCCTATTGTGTTTCTGGCCGGCATGGAGGATGGGCTGTTTCCCTCCAGCCGTTCCAATACCGACGAAAGCCGCCTGGAGGAGGAGCGCCGCCTATGCTATGTGGGCATCACCCGTGCCCAGCGGCGGCTGTATTTGAGCTATGCCTCCCAGCGGATGATTTTCAGCCAGCTCAATCACAACCCGCCCTCCAGATTCCTGGGTGAAATTCCCAAGCGGCTGCTGGATGACGAATGGATCTCCAAAATGGAAAAATCCTTCGGCAGCGTCAGGCAGCAGCATCCCGCGCCGCAGAAGCCTTCCCGTTCCGTCAGGCCCCATGAGCTGGGCTTTGGCGCGCCCCAGATTGCGCCCAGCGCCCAGGCGTTGGGGATCCCCGGCGTGCAGAAGGGATTTGCGCCTTCCCCGGCCAGGGCATTGGAGAAGACGGCCATGCAAAGCCTGTTTGCTGCCGGCGACCGGGTGATGCACAAAAAGTTTGGCGAGGGGAATGTGGTCGAGGTGCGCGGCAGCGGTGCCGACGCACGCATCGTTATTGAATTTGCGGCCTATGGCGCCAAGGAATTTTCGCTTAGCATCGCGCCCATTGTGAAGGTGGGGGAATAAGGGACCATGCCTATTGGAAATGAGCGGCAGCCTTTGTCGCCCGGTCAGCGCATGCGCCATTTGGTGGATCAGTTGAACGAGGCGAACCGGGCGTATTATGAAAAAGACGATCCCATCTTGTCGGACGCGAAGTGGGATGTGCTCTATGATGAGCTTGTCCTGCTGGAAAAGGAGACGGAGACACGCCTTCCCGATTCACCAACCCACAGGGTGGGCGGTCAGCCGTTGAATGTTTTTTTGCAGCACCGGCATTTAAACAGGCTTTGGAGTATGGATAAGGTGCAGGATCTTGCCGGTCTTTCATCCTGGGTGCAGCGGATGGAAAAGCTGGCCGCCCAGGCGGGAGCTTCTGATGCGATTTTATATTTTGTGGAATATAAGCTGGACGGGCTGACGCTGAACCTGACCTACAACCACGGGGAGCTTGTGCAAGCAGCCACCCGCGGCAACGGCGAGGTGGGGGAGGCGGTTTTGCCCCAGGCCAGGACGGTGCGCTCCGTGCCCCTCACCATTCCCTACAAGGGGCTGTTGGAGGTGCAGGGGGAATGCGTCATGCGCCTGTCGGCACTGAAAAAGTACAACGAAACGGCGCAGGAGCCCCTAAAAAATGCCCGCAATGCTGCGGCAGGGGCGCTGCGCAACCTGGACCCGGCAGTCACCGCCTCAAGAAAGCTGGACGCGTTTTTTTATCAGGTGGGCACCATAGAGAATCCGCCATTCAACGATCAGGCGGGAATGATCGCCTTCCTGCAGGAAAATGGTTTCTCTTTGAGCCCCTACCGCAAGGAAGCGAAAAACACGGATGAGCTGCAGGCCTGCATCCAGGAGATCATCCAAAGCCGCGGCAGCCTTGACTTCCTGATCGACGGCGCGGTGGTGAAGGTATCGGATTTCGGCCTGCGCAGCGCCATGGGATATACCGACAAGTTTCCCCGCTGGGCGGTGGCGTACAAGTTCGAGGCGGAGGAGAACATTACCACGCTTTTGAATGTGGTTTGGGAACCTGGCCGCACCGGCAAGCTGACGCCTTTGGCTCATTTGGAGCCGGTGGATTTCGGCGGCGTCACCGTGAAAAGAGCCACGCTGAACAATTGGGGCGACATCCAGCGCAAAGGGGTGGCCATCGGCTGTCAGGTGTGGATCCGCCGCTCCAACGACGTGATCCCGGAAATCATGGGCCGTGTGGGAGAACCGTCGGAGGGGGAAACAGCCATCGAAAAGCCGGAGAAATGCCCTTTCTGCCTCGGCCCCGTCACCGAGCGGGGTGCGCATCTGTATTGCATGAACAGGGCCGCGTGCCGGCCTCAGGCAGTGGCGCGCATTGCCCATTTTGCCGGGCGGGACGCCATGGATATTGAAACCTTTTCGGAAAAGACAGCCGGCCTTCTGTACGACGTATTCGGCCTGCGGGACCCTGCCGGCCTGTACAACCTTACAAAGGAACAATTGCTTTCCCTGGAAGGCTTCAAGGAAAAGAAAGCCGATAATCTTCTAAAGGCGCTGGAGGAAAGCCGCCACTGCCCGCTGGACGCCTTCCTGTTCGCGCTTGGCATCCCAAATGTGGGGCGCAAGACCGCAAGGGATTTGGCCAATCATTTCGGTTCCCTGGAAAAGCTCAAGGGCGCAAGCGTTCCGGAATTGACGGCCATCCCCGAGGTAGGGGATGTGGTAGCCCAAAGCATTGTGGATTTCTTCTCCTTCCAGGAGAACATTGAAATGGTCGACCGCCTTCTGGCCGCAGGCGTTACGCCACGCGAGGCAGGAAAGGCGGAAGGCGATGCGCTCAGCGGCCTTTCTGTGGTTGTGACGGGCACGCTGCCATCCCTTTCCCGTACGGAAGCGGAGGACCTTATCCGCAAGCATGGCGGCGTGGCTGCCGGCAGCGTCAGCCGCAAGACATCCTTTGTACTGTGCGGGGAAAGTGCGGGCAGCAAGCTTCAAAAGGCGCAGGAACTGGGCATTCCCGTGATAGACGAGGCGGAGTTCCTAAAGCGGATCGAGGGGTAAATAGCGGCAGGACAATGCCTGGTGTTTCTCCGGCATGGGCCTTGGTGAAATCTCTTTCATCAGGGTGCTGAAGATATTTTTCAAAAGGTTTCCTTCCGCTTATTTCTATTGTTTCTCTCTCAAAAGTTATTTTCGGCTCTTGCGCGTCCAAAAGAAACATGCTATAATACGTTTCGTCGCCCGCCGAAGTGATGGAATGGCAGACGTGATGGACTCAAAATCCATTGGGGTAAAACCCGTGCGGGTTCAAGTCCCGCCTTCGGCACCACGATCCGTCTCGAAGGAGACGGATTTTGTTGTATTCATGCAAAAACGGCTTGTTTTCAAGATGAAACAGGCCGTTTTTCACCGATATTTGCATTATTCCTTCTCTATTTCCTTCAAATTGGCATGAGCGCCCCTTGGGTTTCGGCTGCTACTTTTCCCCTCCTCTTGCACAGGAAGTAATACACCCCGCCGTAGAACTTGATCGTCCCGAACGGATACTCCGATACCTGGAACCGTTCCTTCAGCTTGTCTACATTCTGGCGGATGAATATCATCAGCACTAACCCCCAAATCATCGGTGAGAGCGCCTCGCTCGAAAATATCTGTTTTGTCAATGGTGGCCAAAGCAAAGGGTATCTCAAAGGGTGCCTTTGCTTTGGTTTTGTTGAGTCAGGGGACTTGAAGGGAGGGTTGGAAAACGCGCCGGGATTTTGGATCCCGGCCGCTGAGCGCTATGATGAAGATTGCGGCCACAATCGGGGGGATATAGAAGTCCCGCGGACATATGCTTTTTCGCGTTCTTGGACTGCCGCCGTTTTGTATCTTCCCGGCTGCTCTGCACCATTTCCTGAATCTGGTGATCAATAATCGGCTCATGAACATCCGCAAAGCCAATATGGATTTCTTCGGGATTCTCGTACCATCGTTTGCTCTTGAAGGACTTGGAATATGATCATCGTTTGTTTTATGAGCATTTGTCGCAAATATATCAATAAATTATTGTTATTATTAAATTGATTAATTTTACAGTCAATACTATAATGGGATTGCCGAGTAGAATATGAGATGGCTTTATGACGGGTATCCCCCTCTCTGGCGAATTGACCGTATCGCGGAAAACTGTTGGAGGGTCTTGTAATTTGGATAATGTCGATATCGTTCAAAGCCTGCTGATTCTATCCACGTTGGTTGTGCTGTATTTTCTATTGGCAATCGCCAGAAGAAAGCAGAAAAAGCAAATTCATTTTACTGTTCTAAGCATAACGGTCAGCATCCTGATTTGGAATGTTGCGGTGCTGCTATATATGGCTTTCGACAATGTTCCATGGATATTGTCTATATGTGAGCGCCTGTACTTTTTAGGTACGATCTTGGTATCGATCTCAATATTATTTACCGGGCTGGTATTTGCTAAAACAAAAATAAAGTTTACTTGGAAGCACGGGTTGCTGTTGATTGTTCCCCTCATCTCTATTGTGATATTGTTTACGAATCAGAGTCACCACTTGTTTTATACCGCGTTTAGCCTGATCCCCTCCGAACAAAATTTTGGGATCTATTTCACTATACATACGATATATTCCTATCTGTGCATCGGGATCGGCATGGCTTATCTTTTCATTTTCTCCATAAAGGATTATGGCGTTTTTTCCAAACAGTCATTATTGATATTGATTGGTATTACAATTGCTTTGATCGTTGATGCCATAAGCACATTTAAGATCTTTGATTGGTCAACGGCAATTGAAAACATTGCTTTTGCCATTACCATTAGCTTCTTTATTTTGGCGACGGTAAAATTTGATTTCTTAAATGTGATCCCTATCGCATTGCAAACAGTCATTGATTCTATTTCTGACAGCTATGTGGTGATCAATGAGGATTTTGAAATTATTGATTATAACAAAGCTTTTGTCGGTGGTTTTACCGGAGTGGCCAGAAAAGCTGGCATTACTGAGATCATCAAAAGAAATTATAGTGATTCCGATGCCAAAAAGTTTATCGATTTTTTGGCGGAGGCGGTTCGTGAGCAAAAAAAGGTAGGCTTTGAAACGCTCCGGTCGGTGGATGGAGGCGCCGTGTATTATGCGGTGGATATCACCCCTATTTATATCAGCTGCAATCAT
>JAEWWY010000059.1 GCA_023458835.1 Bacillota bacterium | reverse complement strand
ATCATGGGCACCGCATACGTGGAAAACCTGACGTTTTGAGTCACATCAAAGTTGTCCAGGGCTTTGATCAGCCCGATGCAGCCCACCTGGAACAAATCGTCCACGTTTTCGCCCCGGTTGGTAAAGCGCTGGATCACGCTCAGCACCAGGCGCAGGTTGCCGCGGATGAATTCTTCCCGCGCGGCCTGATCGCCGCTGTGGACCAGGGGAAAAAGCTGGCGCATGCGTTCATTGTTCAAAACGGGTAAAGAGGATGTGTCTACGCCGCAGATTTCTACCTTTCCTGTTGCCATACCGCATTCCTCCACGATTCCGGATGAATGCAGTATGACCCCATGAGGGGGGTTTTATGCCGTGCGACAAACTAACTGCTGATGCGTGTCAGTTCGACATGCAGGCGGGAAAGGATACGTTTTTCCAATCTTGAGATGTAGGACTGCGAAATTCCCAGAATATCGGCGACCTCCTTTTGTGTTTTTTCCTGTCCGCCGGACAGGCCGAAGCGGAGCTGCATGATGCGCTGCTCCCTGGGGCTCAGGTGGTCCAGGGCACAGGAAAGAAGCTGTTTTTCCACACTTTCTTCAATGCATTTGTATACCATGTCACCTTCGGTGCCCAGCACGTCGGAGAGCAAAAGCTCGTTGCCGTCCCAGTCGGTTTTCAGCGGCTCGTCCAAAGAAACCTCCAGCCGGGTGCGGCTGTTGCGGCGCAAAAACATCAACACCTCATTTTCAATGCATCGGGAGGCGTAGGTGGCCAGCTTGATTTTCTTGTCGGGATCAAAGGTGTTCACCGCCTTGATGAGCCCGATGGTGCCGATGGAGATCAAATCCTCCAGCGCGATGCCCGTGTTTTCAAACTTCCTGGCAATGAACACCACCAGGCGCAGATTCCGCTCAATAAGGATAGAGCGTACTGTGCCGTCATCGTCTTTCAGTTGCTCCACCAGCAGCCTCTCCTCCTGGGGACTCAGGGGGACAGGCAACGGATCCGGCCCGCCGATGTAATGGAGTTGACCCGGATGCAAAAGGGCCAGCCAGAACAGCACCTTTCTGCGCAGGGCAGCATACCATCGCCGGGGCATGAGGAGCAGTTTAGAGCGCATGAAGAGTTCCTCCTTATAATGCCTCCACCACGGCGGCAGGCACAAGCGCCTGGGCGCCGTCATAACCGGTGGGAGCTATGGCGATGAGCACCTGGCTGTCGTGCCAGGTGCCCTCCAATTGCACGCGAAAGTGGCTGGGGCGAAAGCACATCATCGTTTTGTGGCCTGCGGTTGTCTGTACCCGTAGGAACCTGAAGCCCATGGGCAGCGTATCAGGATTGTCGGGCTTTACAGCGGCGGGCAATAGAGGCGTCAATGAGCTGGAGGAGGCAACCACTACCGGCAGCCCTGTGATGGGATCGGTAAGCTGGTTTCCTGTGTCCAGCATGGCGGGCAAGCGCACAGGCTTGGGGGAGATGCCGCGGCCTTCCAATGCGATTTCCACCATCGTCACGCGGGATGGGGCCTTGATCCGGACGCTGCAGAAAAAGGCGGTTCCGGCCATCGACAAAAACAGCGCGCCAAAGGCAAGCCATGCAGGAATTCCCTGCTGAATGAGCCAGCTTAAAAAACCTCCCACCAAAAGGCCGCATAGCAAAACCAGCAGCGCCGCCTTTGATATCAGCAGCGGCCGGAGACGGGGAAACAGGATTTTCGCCATCAGAAGCGAGGACAAGAGCACAAAGGGAATAGTGCGCAAAAAAGAAAGCCCGGGCCAGAAAGCCACAATTCCATATACAGTGCCGCAAAATGCCGCCTGAAAAATACGCTTCCACTCCGGCATGGGGCCGCCCAACAGCCGGGCCGCCAGCCACAGGGACAGGCCGTTGGCCAGCGTATTGACCAGCGCAAACAGCTCCCCGCTCACGATCATACCGGCGCCTCCCTGCGTAGCACTGTTCACAGTATATGATGACCATGGCGGTGAATATGTTGATTTGAGGCGCGAAACTCTGCGCCCATGCGCCAGGATGCGACAGGCGCCTTTTCTTTTTGCAGCATTTTAAAAAGGGGCCGCAGCCAACAGCCGGCAAATAAATTTTAAAAAGGGGATTGACAAAAAATGTGCCTGGAGATATAATGCAAACAAACGTTCGCATATGGGGGATTTACGTATGATGCAGCAAAATCACAGGATGTGGCAGGAAAGGGAAAAGAAAGCGCTGGCCTATCGTGGCTGGCTGGTGCAGGCAAGGCTTTCGGCACGCATGACCCAGACCGAGGTGGCGGATGCCTGCGGCATTTCGCGAAGCGCGTATCAGAAATACGAATATGGACAAAGAACCCCAAGGAGGAGCAAGCGGGAGGAACTTCAAAAAGTGCTTGCCCTCTGTTTGCCGGGCTTTGATAAAGCGCAGGAGGATCAATGATATGTTTGGCTGGCTGAAATATTGGCATGATCAAAAGAAAACGTTGCGCTGGCAAATGCAGCAACTGCAGTATAGCCGGTGGGAACGCAGGAATCATCCGGCGTTTGCGCGCCGCAGAACCCGATGGTCCATGGTGAAGACGCTCTAATAACCTCTTTTGTATTCGGCCTATAGACAGGACGATGAGCATGTCATTTGCGCTGATGATGTTTCAGCGAAGTGACGGGCGGGTATAGCCTGTCCAGGGAGGGATCAATATGGAATGCAAAGTATGCGTTACCAACGGGGTTTTGGATCAGCAGGAAATCGACGCCTATGTGGAGCGGGCGGAAAAGCAGTTTGGCAAAAGGCCCGTCGGCATGGATATCCGGGTGGACGGAGACTATGTGGAGCTTACGTATGACTTTGGGCAGCAGCCCTTTCAACGCATCCGCAGGATCACCGGCTACCTGGTGGGCACGCTGGACCGCTTTAATAACGGCAAGGCCGCGGAAGAACGGGAGAGGGTAAAGCATTCCCTGTAACCGGCATTGCGGGAAGGAATGAAATCGGGTATAATGCAGGGGAGGATGAGGCTGGATCGTTGTATGGTCATCCGGGCGAAAGGAGCCGCTTTCGTGAAGTATCTTCGACGGTTTGTATGGTATCTGGCCACAAGGCTGATGCTGGTATGTGCTCTTCTTGGGCTGATGACGGTGGCGTTTTATTATTCCATGAACCCTACCAACATTTACATCGTATTGAAGGACGGCATGGCCAAGCGGGCCCAGGTGATCATGATGGGGGAAGAGCCGCAGGATCTGAGCAAATATTTTCAAAACAGCTTTCTGGACCGGGATGAACCTTTGCTTCTGACCAAGCAGGGCAGTTCGCCCTATACCCAATACACGGTCCGCGGCATCGACCACCGGCTGGAGATGGAGTGGATGTGGTGCTGGCCCTGGGATCCCACGGCCAGGGCGGATATCATTGAAAGCATCCCCCGCATCGACGGGCGCGTGAAAAGCGAAAACCGGGAAGCTCTGCTGGCCGCGGGCGGGGAAGAAAGCCTGAACCCGCCCAGATGGCAAAGCGCCAAATACCGGGCGGTACTTACCCGGGAAAACGGCCAGTGGCGGATCAAGAGCCTCTCGCTGCTGGAACTGATCAAAGATTGAAAAAAGATGCCCCGGCCAAACAAAATGGCCGGGGCATTCATGATAAGTCAGTATCCCAATGTTTCCTCCACCAGCAGTACGGTGATCTTTTTTCCCCTGGGAGGCCGGGAGATGGCAACGATGATATGGCACATGCAGTCATCGCCGCAATCCTGCGGCTTGCACAGCCCCGTGCGGGCGCAGGGCGTGTTCAGTGAAAGCCGTCTGGCGTTGGGCGGACAGGCATGCTCCTTGATTCTGGCAATGGCGGTATTCAGCCCGCCATCCACCAGTTTGGAGTGGCTGATGACAAGATACACCTGCCTGGGTCCGTCAAACATGGCGGCCACCCGGTTTCCCGTGCCATCGATATTCACAAGCTGTCCATCCCGTGTGACGGCATTGGTAGAGGCCAGATATATATCCGCAAGCCTGGCCTTTGCCCGGGCGGCGGAGGCTTCTTCCTTGGGTGCGTCCCAATGCCAGGTTACCTCGTGGCCGCCTTCGCGCAGGGCAGGCACCACATTCAGCTCCCGGATGGTCATGGAGCCGCCTACCCCGACGGCAGCGCCCTCGGGGATATGGGACAGCAGAAACTCCCGGGCTTCCTGCGCCGTTTCCAGCGGCACCACTTCAAAGCCCCTGTCGCGCATCTGTGCAATGACCTGCGAAATGTCTCCCTGCATGAAAATCACCTTTCTTAAAAATGATTAAGCATAAAACGGCCTTATGCCTGCCTGCTTGTCAATTGGCGTGGATGGCTTCCTGCAGGGCGCCGATACCTTCCGCATACGGGTTCAGGGGGAAAGGCGTATCCCCCTGAATGCGCTCCACAACGGCCTGAGCTTCTTCCCCGGTAACGAGATAAGGCTGGAAATTGTTTTGCGGCTGGGCACTGCTGGTATGAACGGGAATGATGTTCAGTTGCTGGCTTTTGAATACCCCGTCTTCAAAGGTGAGCGTCACCTGAGCGATATACGCCTGCAAGCTGCGGGGATTGAGTTTCATATTGCCGCCAAAGCTGAAATTGCCGATGCTGTAGAGTATGAGCCGGTTTTTGTAGTTTTCGACTCCCTGAACCACATGGGGATGGGTGCCAACCACCAGATCGGCGCCGCTTAAGATCACCTCGTGGGAAGTGAGCCTTTGCTTTTTATTGTGAACGAAGGAATACTCCCATCCATAATGAAAGTTGACCACTACAAACTGGCAGTTTTCCTCCGCCTTGAGGGAAGCGATCCTTTTGTTCAGGGCTTTTCCAAGGGTACCGTACTGGGTGACGTTGATGCCCATGAAAGCGATGCGGATGCCATCCTTTTCCAGGATATATACTTCTTCATTATGGCAATAGGCGATCCCGGCCGCGTTCAGGATATCCTTGGTGCTTTGCATGCCCGCTTTGCCGTAATCGTCCGTATGGTTGTTGGAAAGGTTCACCATTTCCACGCCGCTTGACGTCAGGATTTCCGTAAACGAGGAGGGGCCGCGGAACCGGTAGGTTTGCTTTTTATTCTCACCCTTGGCGCTGTCCGCCAGCACGCATTCCAGATTTACGACCGTCCAGTCATCCGCAAAAAAAATGTCACGGACCTTTTCCAGCGGGTATTCCACACCATATTGATTGATAAAAGAATCGAAGGAACCCTCACGCGCCCGCAGGTATTCTTCGCTGCCCAGGGTACAGTCCCCCGCAAAGGAGAGGGTGATCGTCACTTCTTCAGCCAGGGAGGAAGGCATCCATAGGGTGAGGGCGATGAACAACGCAAGGACAAATTTCATGCAAAACCTCCGCAATCATTTAATCCGCCGTAATGGCGGGCAGCAGCGCGCCTATTCCCTCCTGATAAGCAGGAAGGGGGAAGGAGGTGTCCCGCTGCACCTTTGTAAGCAGCGCTTCAGCCTGCTTGCCGGAAAGAAGCTCGGGGCGGAAGGCGTTGCCTTTCGCGTTTCCCGTAAAGCGTATGGGGTGCAGGGCGGCCTGCAGGCTTTTCAATGTGCCGCCTTCCAGGGTAAAGGTGATCCCCGCAACCAGCGCATCCGATTCCCTCGGGTTGTGATTGCCGCCAAAGACACAATTGCCCAGGCTGTAAAAGATGAGCCTGTTCTTGTAAATTTCTATGCCCTGCGCCACATGGGGATGATGGCCGGCCACCACATCGGCGCCGGCGTCGATTAAAAAGCGGGCCATATCCCGCTGCAGGCCGTTATGCTTAAGCGCGTATTCCTGGCCCGCATGCAGGGAGTAGATAATGATCTGGCAATCGGCTTCTTTCAGCAGGGCAATTTGCTTTGTGACCGTTTTCTTTTTATCTTCCGTCAGGCTGCCCCGAATGCCGGCCAATCCGATCTTTCCCCGGTCTGTCCTATACACGCACAGCCATTCGTTTCCCGCATAGGCAACGCCCTGCTTATCAAGCGCCGCAAGGGTGGCATCCCGGCCGGTTTTTCCATAATCATCAAAATGGTTGTTGGCAAGGTTCACAGCCTCCACACTGCCCAGCGGCAGCATCCGGGCAAATTCCAAAGGGCCGCGGAAAGCAAATTGCTTTTGGGTATTTTCCCCCCGGCTGCTATCGGAAAGAACGCCTTCCAGGTTCACCAACGTAAGATCATCCTGGGAGAACAGGGCCCAAAGCCTTGAAAAAGGATAGGCAAGCCCCTCCCTTTTAACGGTTTTAACAAGGCTGTCCGTCTTTTTGCTGGAAGATTCCGTGCCGCCCAGCGTGCAGTCCCCGGCGATGGTCACCGTAAGCTGGGCGGAAGACAGCTCTTCATCAGTCACAAGATAATCCGCGTCAAAGAATGGGGGCGCCGCGCTTTCCGGAAAGGATGCATGCTCCGCGCAGGCAGGGCTTATAAGCAGCACAAGCGCCGCGCATGCGATGAACCGGGTGAAGGTTGTGCCCATGGCCCCCTCCCAATAAGTAGATGGGGGAATTATACCATACCCGGCGGCAAATGCATAGCGGAGCACCGCGCGCAAGCCGGGAGAACAGGGCCGGATTCCTGTCATTTCTTCGGACATTTCCGGGCGGAATCCGGCTGGAGGCATTGATTTTTCACCGGGCGGGCAAGCCTGCCCTTTGGAACATACCGCCCGAAGTTTTTACATTCGTAACTCATACCTTGGCCCTGTATGCGCTTCCTGGGTGACCGTGCATCAAGCTTCCTCCGCTGGAATTCTCCAATAAAAAAACCCGCCTTTGCAAGCATGGCGGGTATGAAGACGATCTGGGGAATACCCCTTGGGCTGATTTTTGCAGTGCCCCAAAGTGCCGCTGCGCCGAGTTTTCTCACCCGCTTCTAAAGCAGGCTGGTGCCCTATCCTGCATTTCTGCCGTCCCCTGACGTTTTTTGAAAACGGGGGCATGACATCCATGCAGAGAACCCGGGCTCCGAATGTGGAGATGTGGGTAAAACCAAAGCGCTGGCGCACACTTCAGGAGCATGCTGCTGCAATTATTATATGTCGGAACCTGAACTTGTGTCAAGGGTCATTGAGTATCCGGAACCATGCCATTTTCCTCCTTTTTGGTTTGCTTTTCGGCCATTCTGGCGATACGGTCCGCATAATGCGTGCAAAGCTCACCTGCAAACTCCGCATCGAAGGATTCGGTTTGTACACGGAAGGCATCTTTGTCCTGAAAAGGCGACAGCCATACGGAGCCGCTGCCATGGCGGATCCGAAGGCCTTCCCCCAATTCCTTTTCCTTGGCGTTTTCGCAGAGCAGCCGCAAAATCCGCCCCTTCTCTCCCGTAGGGCAGGGCACATTCTTGCGTACCCGGTGGGTTTTGGGCAATTGGCCCAGAAGTGCTGTCAGGCTGCGTTCGGCCAGGGGAACAAGGAGGGCAAGCATCCTCAAAAGCCCGTCGTGCATCAGATCATATTGGCGGAGAAGGACCGGCAGCTCGTCCTTGTGCAAGGCGGGAATATCCTGTTTCCAGCGCACGGGGCCTATTTCTTCCACCGCGCGGGGCGTATCCGCAGCCGCAAAAAGCGGCAGGCTGCCTTCCATGGCAGCCAGGTGCCATACCAGCATCTGCTGGCTTGTTTCATCCGGCAGGATGGTTTTGTCCATCACATAGGAGGCCGTGCCGTCCGGCTCCAGAAAAAAGCCCGTTTCCCAGGACTGCAGCACCCTTTCCTTTGCGCCCTGGCCGCGGACTTTTTTCAGCCCGGCCTTGTTCAGTGCATGCAGGGCAAGGGACAGCAGCGGGCCGTCGTCGCAGAATACGGCTACGTGCAGGCTGCTTTTTTCAAAGGCCTTCCGATCGAGCCCCTTCAAAAGATGGGCCAGGTATAGTTCCTTCATGCCGCCAAGGTGTGTCATGGAAGCTGTCTGTGTAAAGGCAGGCGGGTATTCCTGCTTCAGAGCGGAGCTTTCTATGGCCTGGATTTGACTTTTTTTCAGCGTCAGCCCGTTTTCACCAAGGATGGTTACCTTCTGTCCGTCTACCATCACGCCCAGAGGAGCCTGCATCGTGCGCACGGCCATGGAAAGGATGGGCATATATCCATCCCCCAGCAGCAGCGCCTGTGTGCCGCGGGCGGCAAACGCTCCCGCCAGCAGCGTATACAGCGCTTCACCATCCCCCCGGTAGCACAGCGCTGCGGAGGCGGCATGCAGCGCGGAGATGGCTGCCGCGGCCAATTGATCAGCCCGCGCGGGCGAATCCAGGGTGATGGTTCCTTCCTCGCTTAAGTGCAGGCGCTTTAAATCCCCCCAGATCACATTTTCAGAAGCGATTACTTCACTGCCCACTTCTTTTTGCGGCCATACCTTTGCCCCGCAATCCAGCCTGGCATGGGAGCCAAGTACCGCGCCGGCGCCCAGCGCGCTGCCCTCCATCATCCGTCCGCCGGGGCGCACCTGCGACTCCTTGCAAAGAACCGCGCCTTCTACCCGGGCGCAGCGGCCTACCCGGCAAGATTCCCACAGGCAGGATCGCGTGATGTGCGCGCCTTCCTCCACAATGGCTCCCGGACCGATGACAGCCCCCTCCGATAAAACGGCGCCCTGCTTGATGAGAGCGCCTTCCCCAATATAGCAAAGGCCTTCCAGCATGACGTCAGGCTCCAAGGTGCATGCTCCCCCAAGGATCGCATGGCCCGATGGGCGGCCTGATATTTCAAAATCCGCTTCCCCCCGCAAAAGGTCAAGCTGAGCCTGCAAATAGGCGCCCTGATCGCCGATATCACACCAATAGCCTGCCATCGGATAGCCGTAGACCGCCATCCCTTCCCGTACCATCCGGGGAAAAAGATCCTTGCCAAAGTCATAAGCGCCATCCACGGGATTCAGGTCAAGCACTTCCTGTTCCAAAATATAAATGCCGGTATTCACCTGATCGCTGAATACGCCGGACCAGTCGGGCTTTTCCACAAAACGCTGTACGCGGCCCGTGCCGTCGGTAATCACCACGCCATAGCTTAACGGAACCGGCACCGACTTTAAAACCAGGGTGGCCTGTGCTTTGCGGGATTTATGGAACGCAATGGCCTCGGTCAAGTCGCAATCCGTCAGCCCATCCCCGGACAATATCACAAACGTGTCCGTCACCATGCCCTTGGCCAGCCGCACGCTGCCGGCGGTGCCCATGGGCTGCGCTTCCTCCAGATAGTGCAGGCGAACGCCATACTTTTCCCCCTTGCCGAATACATGCCTGATGGTATGGGGCATATACAGCACCGTGGCGGCTACGTCGCAAAGCCCGTGGCGCTTCAACAGCTTCAGGGAATATCCCATAACCGGTTCTCCAAGTACCGGAACGAGCGGTTTGGGCCTGTCCAGAGTCAATGGCCGCAGGCGGACGCCTTCTCCGCCTGCCATGATGATTGCCTGCAATGCCATATTATACGCTCCTTCTGTTAGCATGACAGTATTGTTAGCAGGCGTGTTCCAATTTATGATGAACATGGGGCAATGAAGGAGAAAACTACTTGTTCCGTGGAATGGGTTCTAGTATAATGGACGGGCGGGCAGGAAGGAAAATTGTTTATATAAAGAAGGATGATGCTTGTGCAGCAGCAGTTGGAGTTCGGCAGCCGGGAAGTGGCCCGTGCAGCCATTTTGCTAAGCCTTAGCCGGAGCCGGGAGGAAGAAGGCACCTTGCGCAATCAGATGGCGGGCGACGGCGTGCTCACCGCGGCGGTTGATTACGGCGGGGAGTTTGTTTCCTCCGTGATGCGTATTGTGGAACGTGCGGTGATCGCCGCCAAGCGAGAAGGGGTCATCAACGAGACGCACCATGAAGAGGGCGCTGTGGCCGGGGCCGCGAGGGAAGCCATTGCCCAAGTGACCAACAAAGCCCTGGGCTTTTCCGTGGGCGGCAAGATCGGCATTGCCAGGTGGGGCGAGCATGTGGCTGTCGCCGTATTCTTCGGCGTAGGCCTGGTGCACTTGAACGAGGTATGCCTGGGCATGGGTCACCGGGCCATATAAACAAATACGGGAGAAAAAACAATGCCACTGAACATTGCTATTGACGGGCCTGTTGGCGCAGGAAAATCCTCCATCGCCCAAGAGGTGGCCCGGCGGCTGAACATATTGCACCTGGATACCGGCGCCATGTACCGGACAGTAGGATACGCGGCGCTTTCCAAAAATATTTCCCCGGAGGATGAAAAAGCGCTGGAAGATTTGTGCGGCCAAGTGTCCATAGAAGTGCGCCACCTGGACGGCAGGCAGCAGACCTTGCTGGACGGGATGGATGTAAGCCGTTTGATCCGTACGCCGGAAGTGGGTATGGCCGCTTCCGCCGTATCCCGCTTTCAGGCGGTGCGCCGCCACATGGTCGCATTGCAGCGCGCTTTGGCCAGGAAAACATCCATGGTGGTGGATGGAAGGGACATCGGTACGAATGTGCTGCCTGATGCCGGTGTAAAAATATTCCTTACCGCGGCAGCGGAGGAACGGGCGCACCGGCGCCATCTGGAGCTGATGGCAGCGGGGGGAAAGGATACGTATGAGGAGGTCTTAAAAGACCTTCGCAAGCGTGACCTGCAGGATACCACCAGGCTCCTGGACCCTCTCCGCCCGGCGGAGGATGCCGTGATGCTGGACAGCACGCATCTTGACATGGATCAGGTGGTGGAAAAGATTCTGTCCATTGTGGAGGCGCGCTATGGAAAAGCAAAAGAGTAACCCGGATTTGGCGATAAAAAAACGCAGGACTTTTTTATATAGTATTGCAAAGGCGCTGGCCTGGGTTCTTTTTCATACGGTATACCCGGTCACGCTTCACAATAGGGAGCACCTTGAACTGGAGGGGCCTTACATCCTCATCTCCAATCACTTGAGCGGGCTTGATCCGGTGTGCGTGGCCCATGCGGTGAAGCGGGAAGAGATCGCCTTTCTTGGCAAAAAGGAATTGATGCAAGGCCGCTTTGCAAGTAGATTCTTTCGCGCGCTGCATGTGATTCCGGTAGACCGCCACAATTTTGATATGGCCGCCATGCGCGCGTGTACCCAGGCGTTGCGGGAGGGCCGGGTGCTGGGGATTTTTCCGGAAGGGACCCGATTCAAAAGAGGCAATATGGAGGAGCTGGAAGCAGGCGTGGCGCTGCTGGCGCTGCGCAGCGGCGTGAATGTGATACCCATGTACATCCATGGCAAGCTGCGGCCCTTCCATCGCATCCATTGCTATGCCGCTGCGCCCATTCCCATGGATGATCTGCGGGAAATGGGCGTGGGCCGTGCGTCCAGCGACGCCCTTTTGATGAGGATTGCCGCCTTGTATGCCGAACTTGCCAAAAAGGCCGGTGCATAAGGCCCAATAGCGGCTTAATAAAAAAGTTTTTTACATTTTAGCAGGAAAATTGTATCTTGCAGCGAATTTCGTTATATTAGTGTTTTTTTGCGGAAAGGAAAGGTTATGCCGCTGGAAATCACAACCCACGCAGGGTTCTGTATGGGGGTTAGGCGGGCGGTCACAACAGCCCTTCATGCGGCGGAGGAGGGAAAACCCCTCTGCACGCTGGGTGAGCTGACCCATAATCCGCAGGTTGTGGCGCTGCTGAAAGAAAAGGGCGCTCCGGCAGTGGATATGCCGGAGGCGGTTGACGGACGTACGGTTCTCATACGCAGCCACGGCGTCACCCCCGCAATCATGAAGGCCCTGGGTGACATGGGCTCATCCATTATGGACTGTACCTGTCCCTTTGTGGAAAAGCTCCATCAGATTGTATCCGAGTATTCCACCGGCGGAAAGCCGGTAATCCTGGTGGGGCAGCACGATCATCCGGAGGTTCATGGCACGGCAGGCTGGTGCCACGGGCCGGTCCATGTCCTTCGGGAGGAGTCGGAAATTGCCGGCTTGCCGCCGATGGAGGAAGCTTTGGCGGTGGTGCAGACCACCTTCCCCCCTGACAAGTGGGAAAGGATCGCCGGGCTTTTGCACCAGCGGATTCCCGGCATCACGGTGAAAGACACCATTTGCCCGGAGACGCGAAGGCGGCAGGAGGAAGCCAGGGATCTGGCTTCAAGGGCGGATGCCATGATCGTAGTGGGCGGCATGTCAAGTGCCAATACGCGCAAGCTCTTTGAAACATGCAAGGAGTTGTGCAAAAGAACCATTTTGGTAGAGCGTGCGGCGGATATTCCGCCGGGCTTTGCAGATATCCATTCAGATCTCATCGGAATAACCGCTGGCGCGTCTACGCCGGATTGGTCACTTAAGGAGGTTGTCACCCGCATGATCGACAAGGAACAACAGGATCAGATGCTTCCCGCAGAAGAGGAAAACAAAAGCAACTTCATGGCGGATGTAGAGGCAACTCTGGTCAAAATCAAACCTGGCCAGACCGTTACCGGCACCGTCGTCCAGATCACCGATGATGAGGTTTGCGTCAACATCGGCTACAAGTCTGACGGCCTGATCAAGCGCACCGACCTGACAGCCGATGATATCGAGCTGGGCCAGGAGATTGAGGTCGAAGTGGTCAAGGTCAATGACGGCGAAGGCAATGTGGTGCTTTCCCAGCGCAATATCGTCAACCGCAAATCCTGGGATGCGCTGATGGTAAAGTTTGATGCGGGCGAATATGTCGAAGGCGTTGGCAAGGAAGCCGTCAAGGGTGGCCTGATTGCCGATGTGGATGGCATCCGAACCTTTGTGCCGGCATCCCAGTTGTCCCAGCGGTATGTAGAAAAGATTTCCGAGTTTGTGGGCAAGCCCATCAAGCTGAAAATCATCGAAGTGGACAAGCAGAAAAAGCGCATTGTGGCCAGCCGCAAAGCCTTCCTCCAGGAAGAAAGCGCCTCCAAGAAAAAGGAAGCCTGGGATAAGCTGAACGAGGGCGAGGTCGTTGCCGGCATCGTCCGCAGGCTGACCGACTTTGGTGCTTTCGTGGATGTGGGCGGTGTGGACGGCTTGATCCATGTGACGGATCTGAGCTGGGGCCGCATCAAGCATCCCTCCGAAATCGTTGCCCCCAACCAGGAAGTGCAGGTCAAAGTCCTGTCCCTGGACCGGGAGAGGGAACGCATCCAGTTGGGTTACAAGCAGCTTCAGCCCAAGCCTTGGGATGTGGCTGAGGAAAAGTATGCCATCGGCTCCGTGGTGGAAGGCAAAGTGGTGCGGATCACCACCTTCGGCGCGTTCGTGGAATTGGAGCCCGGCCTGGATGGCCTGGTGCACATTTCCCAGTGCGCCCTGACCCGTGTGCAGAAGGTGGAAGATGCGGTGAAGGTTGGCCAAACCGTCCGCGTGAAGGTGCTGAAGGTGGAGCCCGCTGAAAAGCGCATCAGCCTGAGCATCCGTGAAGTGCTGGAAGACGAAGCCTTCAACTACAGCCAGGATATTCCCGGCGAAGGGGAGTTTGAGGCGGCTGCCCCCCAGGCGGAGCAGGAAGCCATCCCGGCGGAAACCGCTGCGGAAGAAGCTGCCCCGGAAGCACCCGCTCCGGAGGAGGCTGTCTTGGAAGAAGCCGTCCCGGAAGAGCCCAAGGCGGAATAACAAAAACATGAATAAGCTGTGTCCGGAAAGCAGGCTGATGTTTCCTGCAGGCTTTCCGGACGCAGCTTTTTTCAATGGTCCGATCAAGAGTACGGGAAGGTGATTGGCCATGCGGCGGTGCGTGATCATTCCGGCTTGGGCTCCGGATGGCATACGCGACGTGGTAACACTGCGGGAGGATGATTTTGTCGTCTGCGCCGATGGCGGATATGCCTTGGCCCGGAGGGAGGATATCATTCCCCATGTGCTGGTGGGGGATTTTGATTCCCTGGGCAAGGTGCCGGATGACCTTCCTGCGGCGTGCCGCGTTTTTCAGGCGGAACGGGAAAAAAACGAGACGGATACCTTTTTGTGCCTTCAGCATGGACTGGACGCAGGCTATAAATCTTTTGTCCTGGCCGGAGGGATCGGGGGCCGGCTGGACCATACCGCGGCCAACCTGCAGCTATTGGTCTATGCGGCCCGGCGGGGATTGTCCATGTGGATGATGGATAAAAACAACCGTGTCACGGCCATGGAGCCGGGAGTCATGCGCGTTCCGCGGATGGACGGCTTCAAGCTGTCGGTTCTGGCTTATGCCGGGCCATGCGAAGGCGTAACGCTGGAGCATGTGAAATATCCCTTGCGGGACGCGGTGCTGGCGGAGGATTTTCCCCTGGGGATCAGCAATGAGTTTATGGGACCGGAGGCCGTTCTCCATTTGAAGGCAGGCTGCCTGCTGGTTTTTTTAAGCAGGGATGAGGATAGGATGGGTTAAGGGATGGGCATTTTGCTGAAAACATGCGGAATATGGATATAGATTGTAAATTTTATTGAAGAAGCATCCTCTTTCTGCTAAAATAAATGCCAACGCCTGAAATATTTATGGGCAGGACACAAAGGAGTATCGTGCATGAAAATAGGCGGACTGATCTGCGAAGGCAAGGGCAAACGGATTTATGAGACGGATGACCCGGGCCTCCTGATTGTTCATTTCAAAGATGAAACCATCGCCTTCCACGGGCTCAAGCGCGGGCGAATCGTCGGCAAGGGTGAAATCAACAACGAAATATGCTGCCATCTGTTTACGCTGTTATCCGAGCATGGGATTCCCAACCATTATATTGGCAAATTGGACGCAAGGCAATCCCTGATAAGGCGCGTCGAAATCGTACCGGTGACGGTTAAGGTGCGCAACATCGTGGCCGGGAGCCTGGCCAGGCGCATCGGCTATACGGAGGGAACGCGCCTTGCAAGCACCGTGCTGGAATGCAATCTCAAGGATGAGGAACTGGAATATCCCCTCGTCAATGAAACCCATATCCGTGCCATGGGTCTTTGTACCCGGGAAGAATTATCCCTCATGTATGACATGGCCCTGAAGACCAACGAGATACTGACAGCCCATTTGAAGGACATTGAAATTGAGCTGATTGATTTCAAGCTGGAGTTTGGAAGATATGACGGGCAGATCATCCTGGCGGATGAGATCTCGCCGGATACCTGCCGGTTCTGGGATGCCAAGACCCATGAACCGTTGGATCTGGACCGTTTTCGCCGGGATCTTGGCAATGTGGAGCAAGGCTATCAGGAGGTTCTGCACCGGTTGATGGGCATCCTTTGAAAGGGTGCAACGATTGTAAAAAACAAGGTTTGTGGCGGCCGGAAAGCGTATTTCCATTGATGCCGCCCCTTTTTCATGATATGCTCAAATAGCTTACAGCCATAAGAAGAAACGAGGAAACGACATGAAACGGTTGCTGTCACTGCTGGTCCTGATAGCGCTCCTTTTTCCTGCGGTCTTTGCACAGGCGGCGGAAGGTGACTTTCCCCAACTGGATGATGCGGGCTTTTTGGTGGAAGGGGAATTCGTCCATCAAAATGAAGACGATGGCGTTTGGAGATATGCTTCCGGGGTGCTGAAGGTGGAAATCTTCCGCAAATACGACAAGAATAAGAACCTTACCTGGTACGAGGCGGAAATCTGGAGTCGGGACGGTGAAGTTTTCCGCTGTATTCCCAATGACCCGGAAGAGCGTGTACAAAGCGAAGACTGGCCGGCCAATATTGCCAAGAAAAATGGTACCGTGTTTGCCATCAATAGTGATTTTGCCCATTTAAGGCTTCGGCAGAAGCAGCGTTCCGGTGTCCTTATCCGTGATGGCGTCATACTGGCGGAAAAGACGCTGGCTCACAACAAGGGCACCTTCCCAAATCTGGACAACATGGCGCTTTATCCCGACGGGCGCATGGAGGTATACGCTTCCGATGCGTATACAGCCAAGGAATACCTTGACATGGGTGCGCTGGATGTGCTGGCCTTTGGCCCCTATTTGATTATGGATGGCGCATTGAATGACACGGCGCTAAAGAAGTATGGCAGAAGCAGTGCTCCCCGTACCGCGGTGGGCATGGTGGAACCAGGCCACTATTTTGCCATGATGCTGGAAGGCCGGCATAAAAAGAGCAAGGGTGCGGGCATTTCGTTCCTGGCGGAAAGATTGCTGGAAAAGGGCTGCCAAACGGGATTCAACCTGGATGGCGGGCAGACGGCGACCATGGTGTTCATGGGAGAGCAGATCATCCATGTGGGAAAAACCTCGGGCGCCAATGCCAGCGCCCGCCGGGCGGCGGAGATATTGGGGATTGGCACCTCTGAGCAGATTGAAAAGCCGTCAAAAAAGTAGAGGAATATATCAAAGAAAAGGCCGCCGGGGTTAACCGGCGGCTTATTGATTGTTACAGCAGGCCAACCTCCGTAATAACCAGATTGGCTTGTACCGTTGTGTCTGCGAGCACGATCGAAGCGCCTGTAACATTGACAAGGGTAATAGTGGCAGGCGTTGCTACGACAGTGATCAAGGCACTGCCGTTGATTTGTCCCGTGACGATAGGAGCAGTACCGATCACACCGGCGCCGCCATTCAATTCAACAGCAAAGGCCAGGTTGAGCGGCCCATCAGAGCCATCTACGGCAACCCACCAGGAAACGAAGTAGTTGCCGGGAGCTGTGATGGTGAATTCACCTGTAGCGGCATTGTAGCTGATATCGCCCGCTTGATCGTTGGTAACCGTATCAAAGATGAGCGTAGCGCCATCGGCCAGCAAAGCGCCGCCAGAGGCCAGAAGTTGAGCTTGAAGGCCCAGCAGTACATTGGCAGGGCCTGTGTCACCAGTCGGCCCAGTAGGTCCGGTAGGCCCGATGTCACCAGTGGGTCCGGTAGGCCCGGCGGGTCCCGTATCACCAGTAGGCCCGGTGGGTCCGGCGGGTCCCGTATCACCAGTGGGCCCGGTAGGTCCAATAGAGCCTGTATCACCAGTCGGACCGGTGGGTCCGGGATCACCAGTGGGGCCTGTAGGTCCTGTAGGCCCGGTAGCGCCAGTAGGTCCAGTAGCACCGGTAGCACCGGTGGGTCCTGTAGGCCCAGTAGGTCCGGTAGTACCGGCAGCGCCGGTGGGGCCGGTAGGTCCTGTAGCACCGGTAGCACCGGCAGCGCCAGTGGCTCCGGTAGGCCCTGTTGCGCCAGTAATGCCGGTAGCTCCGGTAGGTCCTGTTGCGCCGGTTGCTCCCGTAGCTCCGGTCAGTCCTGTGGCTCCGGTGGGCCCGGCAGGTCCAGTCGGTCCGGTAGGTCCTGTTGCGCCGGCAGGGCCGGCAGCGCCTGTGGCACCCGTAGCACCTGTAGCCCCGGTAGCTCCGGTCAATCCTGTGGCTCCGGTGGGTCCGGTAGACCCAATCGGTCCTGTTGCGCCGGTGGGGCCGGCAATGCCTGTAGCGCCTGTAGCACCGGTAGCTCCAGTAGCCCCGGTAGCTCCGGTAGCTCCGGTGGGCCCTGGATCGCCCGTCGGTCCGGTAGGCCCGGTGGGTCCTATAAACCCTCTACAACCCATAGGACCCGGAGGGCCCGGAGGTCCCTGATGACCCTGGGGGCCCGGAGGGCCAGGAGGTCCTGGAATGCAATGAGCGGGAGGGCAGGGAGGGCACGGAGGGCAAGGAGGACAAGCGGGAGCTTGAGGACAAGGCGGAGAAGGTGGAAAGGGAGGATGAGGTGGCATGGGGCAGGACATCGCAGGCCGTATATTGGGCGCCGGGCAGGGGGACGGACAGCAGGGACGGCGGATTGGGCCGCAGCCTCCGGGGCCGACACCCTGGGGCGGATAATGATAATTGGGATTTCTCATACACAATCCTCATTCTTCTGCAAAATTTGGATGAACTCCATCCAATGTTTACATTATGCGGACAAGAATGCAAGTGTTCCCGTATAGGGAATGGCTGCATCGTTATCTGTGCCGCGTCTGCCGGGATTGGATCGCCGGAATTTAGAAAAAAAGGAATATATGACTTTTCAGAAGGCTTTATCTGTGGTATAATATATGACTTGAGGAAGGTAGCGGAGGTCGTTGAATGCGCAGCATGACAGGGTACGGCCGCAGGCAATTTCAGGCGGATGGCCGGGAGATGACGGTGGAGGTCAAGACGGTAAACCATCGTTTTTTGGACATTGGTTTTCGTATGCCGCGGAACCTGAGCTTTTTGGAGGAGCCGATCCGCACCCAATTGTCGGCAACACTGAAAAGGGGGCATGCCGACGTCTTTTTAAACTTCAGGAACAACCGGGAGGATGCCCGGGAAGTTTCGGTTGACGAGACGCTGCTTTTTGCCTATAAGCAGGCGCTTGGCCGCATGGAGGCGGCAGCGGAAATCCCTAATGACATCGCCTTATCCCATCTCATGGCTTTGCCGGATGTGCTTCGTGTCACGGAGCGGGAGGAAGACCGGGAGGCGGTTACCAGCCTCATGTGCAATACGCTGGAATCGGTGCTTGCGGATGTGGTTGCCATGCGGGAAAAGGAAGGGGAAGCACTCCTGAACGATCTGGAATTTCATCTGCAGCAACTGGAACTGCTTGCCGATAAGATAGCTAAAAAGGCACCGCAGGTAGCGCAGCTTTATCGTGATCGGCTGGAAGCACGGCTTAATGAACTTGTCATCTCGCCGGTGGAGCCCCAGCGGCTGGCTCAGGAGGTGGCGTTGTTTGCAGATCGTTGCGCCATTGACGAAGAACTGTCCCGCCTTTCCTCCCATATACAGCAAATGCGAAGCTGCATGAAAGGTGACGGTGAAACGGGGAGAAAGTTGGACTTTTTGGTGCAGGAATTGAACCGGGAAGTTAATACCATTGGCTCCAAGGCTGCTGACGCGGACATCACCAATTGGGTGGTGGCCGCCAAATGTGAAATAGAAAAGCTCAGGGAACAGGTCCAGAATATTGAATGACGGGCGTCAAACCGGAAAAGAGGGATAGGATGGGGCCTAAGCTCATTAATATTGGTTTTGGCAACATGGTTTCCGCCACCAGGCTGATCGCCATCATCAGCCCCGAATCCGCGCCGGTAAAACGCCTTGTGCAGGATGCGAGGGAAAGCGGGCGGCTGATAGACGCTACCTACGGCCGGCGAACCAGAGCGGTCATTGTCATGGACAGCGATCATGTGGTGCTTTCCCCTGTACAACCCGAAACGGTGGCAAACCGCTTAAGCACGCGGGAACCATCGTCCGGCGAGGATGAAGGAGAGGAATAGGGGAATGCAGGTACTTAGAAAGGGCATGCTTCTGGTGATTTCCGGGCCTTCGGGAACGGGAAAGGGAACGCTGGCGCAGCGGCTTTTGAAGGAGGACCCAAGCTTCCGGTTTTCCGTCAGCGCCACCACGCGGGCGCGCCGCAGCAATGAGACGGAAGGCGTTCATTATCACTTTATTTCCGATGAACGCTTTGACCAGCTTCTTGCGGAAGATGCCTTTCTGGAGCATGCGGTGGTACACGGCCACCGGTATGGAACACTGAGGTCCCAGGTGTATGAAGCCATTTGCAGGGGAGAAAACATTCTGCTGGACATTGATCCCCAAGGCGCCCGCAAGGTGATGGGAAAGGAAAAGGATTGCGTGACCGTGTTTATCCTGCCCCCCAGTTACAAGGCGCTGGAGGTAAGGCTCCACACCAGGAATACGGATGATCCGGTAGAAATCAGGCGCCGCCTGGGCAACGCACGGGGAGAGATTGAACAATTGTCACGGTATCAGTACGCAGTGGTGAACGATGAGCTGGATCTGGCCTATGAACAGCTATACAGCATCGTGACCGCCGAAAAACAAAGAACGATCCGCTTTTTCCCGACCGTATCGGAAGAATAGAAGTTGCAGGAGGAGTAAAACATGTCGATTGTGGAACCGACCATCGTAGAACTGAGTGAAAAGGTGGATTGCCGCTATACCCTGGTGGTGGAAACGGCCAAGCGTGCGCGTCAGTTGGTAGCGGGGGGGCAGCCTCTTTTGGACCGCAAGGAAATGAAGCCGCTGAAGCTGGCGGTGGAGGAAATCAACCGCGGCCTCATCACCTATGCCCGCAACGCTGATACCGAGGAGTAACAAATGATATTGCAGGGGAAGGATATCGTGCTGGGGGTAACGGGGGGCATTGCTGCCTATAAGGCGGTGGAGGTTGCCTCCCGTCTGCGCAAATTGGGAGCGCAGGTGTTTGTCATCATGACAAAAAATGCCTGTGCGTTTGTGACGCCCCTTACCTTTGAAACGATATCCAACCATCCCGTAGTGACGGATACCTTTGAGCGCCCGGAGACCTGGGAGGTGGAGCACATCGCCCTGGCCAAGCGGGCGTCTCTTTTTTGCATTGCTCCGGCTACGGCCAACATACTGGCAAAGATGGCGCATGGCATTGCCGACGACATGCTTTCCACCACGGTGCTGGCCACCCGCGCGCCTATTCTGGTAGCCCCGGCCATGAACACCAACATGTGGGAAGCGGAGGTCACCAGGAAGAATATGCGGGCGCTGAATTCCCGGGGTGTAGTGGCTGTCGGGCCCGGCACGGGCTTTCTGGCGGAGGGTATAAGCGGTGTGGGCCGTATGGCCGAGCCCTGGGAGATCGTGGATGCGATTGTTGAAAATCTTGCGCAAAAGCAGGATTTGTCGGGTTTGCGCCTATTGGTGACTGCCGGGCCTACCAGGGAACGGCTGGACCCGGTACGCTATCTCACCAACGATTCCTCCGGCAAGATGGGGTATGCCATTGCCGGGCAGGCGCAAAGGCGCGGAGCTCAGGTAACGTTGGTGAGCGGTCCTGTGCATATACCCGCACCTCAAGGTGTCAATGTTGTGAATGTAGACACCACGCAGGATTTGTATGACGCGATGATCACCCGCTGTCAGGAGCAGGACATTATTATTCAGGCGGCGGCTCCGGCAGATTACCGTTTTTTGAATCCCAGCGATCAAAAGCTGAAAAAGCATGGGGGAGAAGCACTTGTCCTTCAGATGGTGGAAAATCCGGACATCGCAGCCGCTGTCGGGGAGCGCAAAAGGCCGGGGCAGGTTCTGGTGGGCTTTGCCGCCGAAACGGAAAACCTGGTGGAAAATGCGAAGGCCAAACTGAAAAAGAAGAACCTGGATATGATTGTGGCCAATGATGTAACGAAGCCCGGTGCGGGTTTTACAGTGGATACCAACATCGCAGCCTTGATTACCGCGGAGGGTGTTTTGGAGCGCCCGCTGCAAAGCAAGGCACAACTGGCGGATGA
>JAEWWY010000058.1 GCA_023458835.1 Bacillota bacterium | reverse complement strand
GCCCAAATCACCGTATCCTTCGAACTGGCCAACACCGGCAAAAGCCCGCTTAAGCTCTGGGGCTGCCGCATCGAACTCATGGACAAGGATGGGCAGGTGCTGCTCTATGACGATGCGCATAACCTGTCTCCCAATGCGTTGTTGCCGGGTGAGAAGGCCTTTGGCTGTGCCTGCTTTTCTCCCATCGGCCTGAATGTGGATGCTTTTGCTGCGGTGCGCATCACGCCTGGTGCTGTGGAGACAGCCGCTATCCCCAACGCACGCATTTGGGATGCAAGCTGGGAATTTGTGCCCGCCAGCCTCTTCTATTACGCAGCCGCCGGCATTACGATTTCCCATCCGAACCTTGCCGAGGATCAGGGGATTACGGTCGCCTACGCTGCGATGGATACGGTGGGCAAGCTGCTCGCCGCCGATTCAACACGTATCACACTGGCTGCTGACGAAGAGCAAACCCAATTCGCGCTGCAATTCCCGCCGGAGTTGGAGGAAGTAATGAGTGCCGCCAAGCCGGAGCAGCTTGTCCTTCTGGCGATGGACGCGACCGAGGCGGAAATGGTTTGCCCGCTTGCGCCTGCGCCGCAGCCTGCGCCCGCATTGGATGTGGCCGTTACCGAGGCGGAGATGTACACCGGGCAAAGCGGCACAGATGCGTACATGCTCGTGCCCTTTGTATTGACCAATCACAGCGGCCAAACCGTTGAAATGCCCTATTTGGCGGTGGATTTTGTGCTGAAGGATGGCAGCATAGTCCTCAGCCAGTCGCTGACCGACTTCTATCCCAAAGTGCTGGGCCCGGGCGAGTGCGCCTATGGCAGCATCAAGCAACAACTGTACAACTTTGGCAAGCAATGTACGCAACTAGCCATGCCGCGCATCGTGCCGGTGACTCGCGTTAGCATGCTGACGCCTTCCCACCTGCCACTTGCACTGGATTTCAATGAAATGGACGATTGCTGTGATGTGGTGCGCAGCCTCGTTTCCTGTGCAAATCCTACCGACATCGCGCTGTATAACCAGGTCGCCGTCATGACCTATCGTGATCAGGCGGGCAAGCTGGTCGATGTCGTTATCCAGCCCTACGAGGATGACCTCTTCCCCGAAGAGCCTGTCTCGCTCCTCGCCCATGACGCTCCGAGTGAGTTTGTGGTGCGCTTTTGGAAATACCATGAGGAATCCTTTGATCGCATCATGGAGGAAGGGTTGGGCGAATGCGCTGGCTTTGTGTGCGCCGCCGATCCCTGGAACGTGTTGGCGCCCATCGTGCCCGAATGGTGGGAAGAAGAGGGATATGGGGATAGTTAAGACATGCATATCCGAAGTGTCACATACTTTGCATTCCTGATTTTCACCTGACAATACATAGAACCATCTCCGGTGTTTTAAGTTCCATTCCGGCTTTCCAGTTCCGATTTTTCTTAAGGGACAACACGGGAGATGGTTCAGTCAAAGTAATATGGAATGTGGGTTCAGATTGGTATATTTATACGTCGCCCCTTTTCACGGAGAGCTGCTTTCTTTGATATGCCTGATATTTTCATAGAAGTTTAGAAGCAAGCCATGACCCTTGAAACTAAACTCGATGGTTGCAGGCTTGCGGGGTATAAAACCATCCGGGACATAATCATTTTCATACCGTCTGTATTCTACCAGAACCGGTATGGAATTGACGGTAAATTGCCTTGTATATTCACTGCGCAACGCGATTCCGTTGCTCTTGTACTCAACGGACATGCCTTGGAACAAGATCGGATTGTTGAGTATCCGCTGTTTGAAATTATCAAAGCTGCCGTCTTCGCTTTCACTGGATAACTCGGTAACCCAGCTTTGATACCGTCCATCTTTTAGGATGAGATCATACTTGTGCGTAAGATTCCGATTGATCCTTTCGGCATTCTTCACCTGCTTAGCATTAGCTGGGTCAAAATCTTCGAAATGCAGCGCTCCGCTTGCGATGATGGCTATATATGTTTTCCCTTTCCGGCCAAAAATGTAACCGTCTGCCAGCCTGCTTTCATCCGCTTCATCAAAATACTGAACGGGGAAATACGCATGGGTATGTTTTACCACATGCGGTTCCATAAATCCCAGGCTTTGCGGTACATCAAAGATAGAAATATTAATGCTTTTCTCCTGCATGGAATAGGGATTTCGGCCATTGCCAACCCAATAGTTAGGCGTTGAGCCTCTTTCCGGCACTCTTGCTGGTTGTGCGGCAAAAACCGACAGATCATTGGATAGATTCGCCGTAAAAATATGTTGCTGATCGCCATAGTCGCCTGGATGATAATTTTGCGCCGTTGACATGGAGTAATCGCTGGTTTTATATGTATACACATTGGCCCGCTGGATTGCCACGCCATTCGTCGCTGGGTTCAATATTCTGCTGACGGGGCCGGCAAGACCGGTCAGCTTAAGGATGCTAAGGTTTATCAGTTTAAAATCATTCAGGAAAGCATTTTCGAACATATGGTTTTTTGATAGGTAATTCAAGCTGTTGCCGATCACATCGCTGTTTGTGAACGCCTCCATATTCCACTGCATCATGATCTGATTGTCGCCTGGGCCCAGCAGATTCTCCCTTTTCAGTTCTGAAGCATCAAGCGATTGGGAAGATTTGATGATGCGTGGGGAAGCATCATCAAAAATAGCCTTAATCACATCCGGAACTTGATAGCATCCAGCTTCCACCATCTGACGAAAACAATTGAAAAAGCTGTTTTGGCTCTCCTTCCAACCGGATGCCTGGCTTGGCTGCATAACAAAATCAATATAGTTTCTAAGCCTGTTGCCCGTGTCATCGCTCGCCTTGTTGTCCCCATACATCCGGCCACTGGCGGATAGAAAAATATGATAGACGCGCCCGTCGTGAGAAACATATCTGTAGCTTTGGCTGGCCAGGTCAAACCATATCAGGTCCATAATCATTTTCATATGGTTGACCAGGGCGTCATCCTCGGAAAACTGTATGAGGTTGCTCATAGCGGCTATGTCTTCCGGATAATAGTTGTTGGAATAAAACTCCGTAAAGCCATATAAAAATCGCTGCTCCATCCACGCATAAATCCGGTTTTTCGCCATTTCAGCATGCTGCCGGCCCAACTTGCCATCCGCCGCGAACGTTTTGTTCGGCCATTTTACTCCAGCCAAGTATTCGCTGACGGCAAAAAGTATTTGATGGTTTTCCGACCAATAGCACATGCTGTCGCTACGGCCATCTTTCACTTGATCCAT
>JAEWWY010000057.1 GCA_023458835.1 Bacillota bacterium | reverse complement strand
GCGGAGCATATAAAATCCGGTGCGTACCTGATGAGCCGGGGCCTGGATTTGCCCCTTCGCCGGAACTTTGACAGCCTGGTCGTGGAATTGGAGAGGCTTTCATGAGCGGCAAGGATGCAGAGGTTTTCCTTGGCGAATACCGCGGATTGAGCGCAGCCATCCTGGAAAATGATGTTCTTCGAACTGTGATCCTGCCGGAGCGGGGCGGAAAAACCGTGTCGATCGTCCATAAGCCCCGAAGCTTTGAACTGCTGGCCCAGCCCAAAGGGGAATATCCGCCCCTTGCGCCCGGCATGGATTTTTCCCTGGGGGACGCTTCCGGGTTTGACGATGCGTTCCCCAGCATCGATCCGGAAACGGTACAGGTGGGCGGGAACCCCGTCGCCTACCCGGATCACGGGGAAATATGGACGATGAAGATGCAGGCCGCTTTGCTGGAAGGTGACGTGCTGCTGACGGGGGAAAGCGCGATCCTTCCTTACCGCTATCAAAAGGAGATACGGCTGGATGGGGATCAAATGATTTACCGCTATACAATCACGCATACGGGCGGAGAGCCTTTTCCCTGCCTGTGGGCGTGCCATTGCCTGATGCGGTACGAGCCGGACATGCGGCTATCGTACCCCAAGGGCGCGGAATGCGCGGAAAACGTGCTGGCAAGCACCAAATTGGGCGCGCCGGGAAGGCTTTATCCCTTGGCGGGCGGAGCATATGACTTTACCGCTGTGCCGCCGCCTGAAAGCAGGACCATGGTGAAGTATTACCTGCAGGGCCGCTGCTTGCAGGGCCGGTGCGGCTGCTATTATCCTTCCCAGGGCGTAGCCTGTGACATGGCGTTTGACGTGCAGGCGCTGCCGTATCTGGGCTTCTGGCTCACGGCGGGGGGCTATCGCGGTGAGTATAATTGCGCCTTTGAGCCCGCCACAAGCTATTACGACGGCATATCCCGGGCACAGGCCAATCAGACGGCGTATACGCTTCAGCCCGGCAAGCCCCTATCGTTTTCGCTGGCGCTGCGTTTAAGTATGTTGTGAAATACAAGCATCCTGGAGGTATTATCCTATGAAGCAAGTGAAGGTATGGGCGGAGGATGTCCAAATCCCCACCTATTTGTCGGGGGAGCCGGACAAGAATCCGATTTTTCTGGAAAAGCGCGTGTACCAGGGCAGCTCCGGCAAGGTGTATCCCCACAGCGTCATCGACAGCGTGGCGGATGAAAAGGTTTTGAAAACCTACCGGGCCGTGTATCTGGAAAATGAGTTTTTAAAGATCATGGTACTGCCGGAGCTGGGCGGGCGCGTCCATCGGGCCACCGACAAGACAAACAGCTACGATTTTGTGTATTACAACCAGGTCATCAAGCCTGCCCTGGTGGGCCTGGCCGGGCCCTGGATTTCCGGGGGCATTGAGTTCAACTGGCCGCAGCACCACCGGCCCAGCACGTTTGATCCCGTATCCTTCCGCATGGAGGAAAATCCGGACGGAAGCTGTTCCGTGATCGTAGGCGAGATCGAGAACATGTTCCGCACCAAGGGCATGACGCGTTTTACGCTCTATCCCGGCAAAGCATACCTTGAGCTTTCCACCCAGCTATACAACAGGACGGATTCACCCCAAACGTTTTTGTGGTGGGCCAACCCCGCCGTGACGGTTAACGATGATACCCAATCCATCTTCCCGCCGGATGTGCACGCGGTGATGGATCACGGCAAGCGGGATGTTTCCGCTTTCCCCATTGCCAGGGGCGTATATTACAAGGTGGACTATGCTCCCGGCACGGACATCTCCAGGTACCGCAACATCCCGGTGCCTACCTCCTACATGGCCTTCCACTCGGACTATGATTTTGTGGGCAACTACGATTACGGCCGCGGCGCGGGGCTTTTGCATGTGGCGGATCACCATATTTCCCCCGGCAAAAAGCAGTGGACCTGGGGCAACGGTGCCTTTGGCCGGGCCTGGGACAGGAATCTGACCGATGAGGACGGCCCCTACATTGAGTTGATGACCGGCTGCTTTACCGACAACCAGCCGGATTTTAGCTGGCTGATGCCTTATGAGGAAAAAAGCTTCACCCAGTACTTTATGCCCTACAAGGGCGTGGGCATGGTTAAAAATGCCACCAGGGACGCGGCGGTGCGCCTGGAATGGGCAGACGGCCGTGCAAATATCGCGGTATACGCTACCGGCGTGTATGAAGACGCGCTGATCAAGGTTATGGCCGGAGAAACCGGTGTTTTTGAAAAGACCGTAACGCTTACCCCCGCGGAAGCCTTTGAAGCCGGCTTTGACGCGGCCTCTGAAGCGCTGACGCTGACCGTTTCCGCAAAATCCGGGCGTCCGCTGGCCACCTATGCGCTGAAACAAGACAGCGGCGAACCCCTGCCCAACCCGGCCCAGGCGATTCCTCCGGCCCGGGAGGCGGCCACCAATGAGGAGCTGTTTCTGTACGGCCAGCACATCGAGCAGTACCGCCATGCCACCTGGGATACGGCGGAATATTATCTGGAAGGGCTTCGCCGGGATCCCACCGATGCCCGTATCAACAACGCCTACGGCAAGCTGCTGCTAAAGCGCGGCCTGATCGAAGAAAGCGTTCCATACTTTCAGTCCGCCATTCAAAAGATCACCATGAAAAATCCCAACCCTTACGATGGGGAGCCGTATTTCAACCTGGGCGCGGCGCTGAGCTTTCTTCATAGATGGGAGGAGGCCTATGACGCATTCTTCAAGTCCACCTGGAACGCCGTCTGGCAAAGCGCAGGGTACTACCGGGTGGCTGCCATCGACCTAAGGCGCGGCGAGGATGAATTAGCCTTGGAGCACCTTCAAAAGGCGCTGATCCGCAACAGCCATCACATGAAGGCCCGCAACGCCCTGACGGCGGCGCTGCGCAGGCTTCGCCGCCCGGAGGAAGCGGAAAAGGCGGCCGGGGAATCGCTTCGCATCGATCCCATGGATTTGATCGCCCTGCGGGAGCATGCGTTGGCCAAGGGGGAGAGCGGGGATGCCTGGCCCCATATGCCGGGGGTCAACCACAACACGGCCATTGAGCTGGCGCTGGAATACGAAGAATGGGGCATGGAAAAGGATGCAGCGGAGGTTTTGAAGGCCTACGCCGCCCATATCGGGGAGTCTGCCCAGGTATATCCCATGATCTATTACTACCTGGCGGCACTGGAAAGCGACGACCGGTGGCTTCGCTTGGCCGAGGAAGCCTTACCCGATTACTGCTTCCCGCACCGGCTGGAGG
>JAEWWY010000056.1 GCA_023458835.1 Bacillota bacterium | reverse complement strand
ACCGTAGCCGTGCATGAGCTTCACAGGCAGCTCAAAGGTGATACGGTGGAGGCGGTTTCAGCGTTCCTCTATGCCTTCGTATGCGCCATGCCTACCGGCAAGCAAAACACCTTCGCCAACCGTACCCTGCCGGACGCGCTGTTGGTTACGCTACGCACGGATCAGCCCGTCAACCTGGTGGGCGCCTTTGAAAGGCCTGTGCCTGCCGGTGATGAAGGGTATGTGGCGGCTTCTGCTGCCAGGCTGGCAGCCCACGCGAAAAATACCTACCGGGATTTCGCCGGGGAACCCGTTCTTTCTCTGGCGGCCGGCCGGATGCCGGAGGGTCTGGGAGGTATATTGCCCCTCCGGGAACTGATCGCCACCCTGGCAGATGAATTGCAGACCCGTTTAGGAAGCGATGGGGATCGCCCA
Source organism: Bacillota bacterium (assembly GCA_023458835.1). Taxonomy (GTDB): domain Bacteria; phylum Bacillota; class Clostridia; order Christensenellales; family Aristaeellaceae; genus JAEWAH01. The sequence goes on along the minus strand of JAEWWY010000056.1, from coordinate 3,767 downwards.
TGAGCACGCTTTTGATCCGTTTGGCGGGACCGTTGCAATCTTGGGGAATGGACGCAAAGTTTGACCGCCGGGATACCCAGCGCGCCCCCACAAAAAGCGGTATCATCGGCCTGATAGCCGCGGCATTGGGCCGCCGCCGCGACGAAAGGCTTGATGACCTGAATGCGCTGCGCTTGGGAGTTCGGGTGGACCGGGAGGGCACGCTGCTTCGGGATTACCACATCGCCAAAAGCGCAAAATCGGCGTATGTCACCAACCGCTACTATCTTTGCGATGCGATATTTCTTGCCGGCTTGGAGGGGGATGACGCGCTTCTTATGCAAATCGCCGCTGCCTTAAAGGCCCCTGTGTTTCCCCTATTTCTGGGCCGCCGCTCCTGCCCGCCGGAAGGAAAGCTGCTGCTGGGCATCCGTGCCGGAAAGCCGCTCATGCCGGCGCTGCAGGAGGAGCCCTGGCTGGCCGGCGGATGGGTCTGGGAAAAGGAAAAGAGGATGAAAAAAGAGGGCATGCCGCCCGCCAGTCTGCGCATTGTGGCGGACGCTGCCGGAAGCGAAACAGGTGCTTATTTCATCCGGGATATTCCCCTCTCCTTTGACCAAACCCACCGGAAATTCGGCTTCCGCCGCGTTTTGGACCTTAACGCGCCAATGCCTCCTGCAACCCACACAATAAACGATGGCCCTGCCACTGAAACCTCTACCGATCATAATCCCATGCTGGAACTGGAGGAATAGGCCATGTATTTATCCCAGATTGCCCTTGATGATACCAAAAGGGATACCATGCGTGCGCTGGCCTCACCCCAGCTTTTGCATGGCGCGGTGGAGCAAAGCTTTTCAGGGGAGAGGCAGCGCCGCCTTTGGCGTGTGGACTGGCTGGAAGGGAAGTGCTTTCTGCTGGTGCTCAGTGAGGGCCGGCCGGACTTTTCCGGCCTTGTCAGGCAATATGGCTCCCCGGACGCAGATCCCGCTTGGAAGACAAGGGACTACGGCAAGCTGCTGGAGCGGTTCATGCCTGATCAACCCTGGCGCTTCCGGCTGAAGGCCAATCCTGTCCGCAGCGTCAAAGAAAAGGATGCTCCAGGCCGCGGAAAGGTTATGGCGCATGTGACCCCGGAGCAGCAAAAGCAATGGCTGCTTAAGCGCGCGGAGGATTGCGGCTTTTCCCTAGCGTCCGACGCCTTCAACGTGGTACATACCCAATGGCTGAAATTTGACAAGGGAGGCGGACATGAGGTCACGCTGCGCACGGCCACCTTTGAAGGCATTCTGACCATCGCCGACCCGGAACGCTTCAGAGAAGCCCTGCTTTCGGGCATCGGCCGGGCCAAGGCATACGGTTGCGGTCTGATGACCGTTATTCGCTGCGGAGGTGATTAAGATGCCCGATATGCCCGGCGTTCAAAAGCCGGAGCTGCAAGCGCTGCCTCAAATCCGGGACAGGCTTTCCTTTTTGTATCTGGAGCATTGCGTTATTAACCGACAGGATGGGGCTATCACCGTAATGGATGCCCGGGGAACGGTGCACGTTCCGGCGGCCAGCCTGGGGGTGCTGCTGCTGGGGCCTGGCACAAAGGTTACCCACCGTGCCATGGAACTCATCGGTGATGCGGGCACAAGCATCCTCTGGGTGGGAGAACACGGCGTGCGCTACTATGCCCATGGACGGCCACTGACACATTCTGCTTCATTGCTGATCCGCCAGGCGGAGCTTGTTTCCAACGTGCGGTCCCGGGTGGCCGTGGCCCGGAAAATGTACCAAATGCGTTTTCCCAATGAGGATGTTTCCACCATGTCGATGCAGCAGCTTCGCGGACGGGAGGGGGCCAGAGTCCGCTCGGTATACCGCCACATGTCCAACAAAACCGGCGTTCCCTGGAGCGGACGTGAATACGATCCGCAGGATTATGCCGGCGGCAGCCAGGTGAACATGGCCCTCTCCGCCGCCCACGCATGCCTGTATGGTGTTGCGCATAGTGTCATCGTGGCGTTGGGCTGCGCGCCTGGCCTGGGTTTTGTGCATACAGGACATGAGCGTTCCTTTGTTTACGATATCGCAGACCTTTACAAAGCAGCGATTACCATTCCTATTGCCTTTCAGGTGGCATCGGAAAAACCTGAAGACATCGGGGCCGCCACCCGGCGCAGAGTCCGCGATGCAATTTCCGACGGCCATATCCTGGAGCAGGCCGTCAAGGATATCCGCAAGCTGCTGCTGGACGATGAAAGCGCGGCAGAGGCAATCGAGACCAACGTCCTCTATTTGTGGGATGATAAGCGTGGTGCCGTGGCTAACGCAATTTCCTACGGCAAGGAGCTGGGCGAGCCTGATGATGAAGTGCTGTCGGACGGCTACGGAAAGATACTGGAGGACTGACCATGCTTGTGATTACCCTCACGGATTGCCCTGCCGCCCTTCGCGGCGACCTCACCAAGTGGCTCCAGGAGGTAAGCACCAACGTCTATATCGGCCAGGTGGGAACCCGGGTGCGGGAGGAGCTTTGGAAGCGTATCAAGGAAAATATCAAATCCGGCCGGGCAACCATGGTATACAGTGCCAACAATGAGCAGCGCATGGATTTCCGCATCCATAACTCCGGCTGGGAGTCCATCGATTATGACGGACTGAAGCTGATGCTCCGTCCCAGTCCTGCCCGGATAAAGGCAATACAGGAGGTCAAAACGGGGTTCAGCAATGCCGCAAGGATGCACATGGCAAAGCGCATGTCGGAGTCAAAGCGCCGCGGCAGCCCGCTTCCAGACAGCTATGCCGTCATGGATATAGAAACGACGGGCCTGTCCTCCTCGGAGCATGAAATCATCGAAATCGGCGCCATCAAGGTTTTGGTCAATCAGGTTGACGCCGAGTTCCATGCACTTGTAAAAGCAAGCAGCCCCATTCCGCCGGCCATCGAAAAGCTCACCGGCCTTTCCAATGAAACGCTAAGTCGGGAGGGCCGCGGGCTTTCGCAGGTTTTACCGGAATTTCTTGCTTTTGTCGGTGATTTGCCGGTGATTTCCCACAATGTGGACTTCGATTTGGACTTTCTCCGCTCAGCTTGCACGCATTTAGGTCTTCCCCTGTTCTCCAACCGATGCATCGATACCCTTGCGTTGGCCCGCCGCCTGGTAAGCGATGCGGAAAACCACAAGCTTTCAACCCTTCTTGCTTATTTTGGCATTGCGCCCACCGGCGCCCATCGTACCTCCAGCGACTGCCTTTCTACCAAACAGCTCTATGAAAAACTCATTGAAATCAAGCAGGCGCAAATGTAAAATACCGCATAGGATCTGACTTTTTTAAGTCTTCTCCCCGCAGGCGCGGGGGTGATCCCTTAAGAAGGGTGGGAAACACGTCGGTGCTGGACTTCTCCCCGCAGGCGCGGGGGTGATCCTCGTGACTACAATACCTAAGAAGCCCGGGGCGGCTTCTCCCCGCAGGCGCGGGGGTGATCCCTCGTCCAGCCATTCGGGGAGGATGCGCCATCCCTTCTCCCCGCAGGCGCGGGGGTGATCCCAACCGTGGATCAGTCGGAAAGCGATATATTGCCTTCTCCCCGCAGGCGCGGGGGTGATCCCGTAATCCAACCAACCGTGGATCAGTCGGAAAGCTTCTCCCCGCAGGCGCGGGGGTGATCCTTTGATAGCTCAAAGTTTTTATCCTCTCTCCAACTTCTCCCCGCAGGCGCGGGGGTGATCCTGTAAGCTGCTCCCCAAGATTGCTAGCCACCAGCTTCTCCCCGCAGGCGCGGGGGTGATCCTCTGTAT
>JAEWWY010000055.1 GCA_023458835.1 Bacillota bacterium | reverse complement strand
CTCCAAGCACCCTTGCCAGCGCCTCCCCATGGGGAAGCAGGGTCTGATACTTGCATAGCTCCACAGGGATGTTCACCGCGTGGTCCGAGGAGAACATGACCTTCCCCAGCCCTATCGTATCCAGGGCCTTGCGCAGGTTCAGTATGCTCAGCCAGCTTGGCTCCAGGTACACATGGCTGTGCCGCCGGGCAAGGGATAACGCCTGGGCAAAAAACAGGTCGGTGCCCGCATGGGCCAGGATGATGGGCACCCTTGTAAAGCTTTCCGCCACGGCTTCCAGCGCCGCGGGGTCCGCAAAGGGGATGCCGGCGCCTGTGTGCACCATTACCGGCACGTTCAACGCCGCCGCCACCTCAAACACATGCCGGCCATCTTTGGAGGCGGGATGGGCCGCGTGGGCGATGGGGGTGAGCTTGACCGCCACAAAGCCCAGCTCCTTCACGCAGCGGCGGGCCTCGCCCTCATATTCTTCAGGCCGCAGGTGCGGGTTGATGGAAGCCATGCCGAAATAACGGCCCGGGTATCTTTGGCACATGGCGGCGATCCTGTCATGGATGGCGGCGGTATCCGCCAGATACGGCCGGGGCACAAAAGGCTGTATGACCGCGCCGGATACGTGACAGCGTTCGTGCCAGGCAAGCAGTTCCTCCTCGGTGGATTCCTCGTCAAACACCACATCATGGCCCAGGTGCGCGTGGGCGTCCAGAATCAGCATACTCACTCCCCCTGTATAATCCATTCTTCAATTGACATCTTCACCGCGTCAAGCAGGGCCTTTTCGTCGCCGGCCGCCGCCGCCTGACAGATCCGCTTGTGGATAGCCACCGCGTGCCCCCTGTTCCCCATGTGCCGGTAGGTTTGCCTGATGGTGGGCTCAAAGAACCGGAGAATAAACTCGTAAAGCTGCTCAATGAGCACATTGCCGGTGGCCTTGCCCATGGCCCGGTGGAAGGCAAGGTCCATTTCCGCCCACCTGGCCTCTTCCATCCCCTCCTGGACCGGCGCGCCTTCCATGCGCCTTATGGCTTCCTCCATGGCCGCAATGCCCTCCCCGCCCCCGCTGCGCAGGATGGCCCGGGCCACGTCCATTTCGATCATCTCCCGGAATTCCGCCATCTGCCGGGAATCGTAGTCGTTCATCATCAGCCGCAGCAAAAAAGGGTCCAGCACCGACCGCCCGATATTTTCGGAAATATAGGTGCCGTTGCCCCGGCGGATCTCCACCACGCCCAGGGCCGCGAGGACCTTCATCGCTTCCCGCACCGGCCCCCGGCTTACACCCATATTCTCCGCCAGCACGCTCTCGCTGGGAATCTGATCACCGGGCTTGAGCTTTCTTTGCATCAGCAGCTCCCGGAAGCGGTTCACCACCGAATCCACCGCCGATTCCCGGCTATGCACGTTTGCGAACAGTTCTTCTTCCATTGCTTTTCTGTCCATTCTATGCTGTTTTATCATACGTCATACGTTTGATGTCTTATTATACCATCCGTTCAACCGCTGCACAAGGGATATTTTATCTAGGGCCCACTGAAAAAGGAAAAAAGCGAGGCAGAGCAAGGGAAAACGAGGGAAAGGTAGAATAGTAAACAGCAAAGAGGGCGAGAAAAAGCAGCGATTTTGAGGTGTGCCATGTACCAAAAGAGAGACCGCGAGCAACAAAACCTGGACGATTTCATCTTGCCGTTTGCCGGGAAGCTCAAGGCAGACAACCGGTGGGTAAAGCTGTCGCGAATGATGCCCTGGGACTACATTGAGGACATCTACGCGCAAAGCATGAGCCAAGACAACGGAGCGAAGGCGTTCAGCGCGCGGATCGCCTTTGGGGCGATCTACATCAAAGAGCATGAAAACCTGACGGATGTGCGGACGGTGGAAAACATCGCGGAGAACCCGTACATGCAGTACTTTCTGGGACTGCACGAATATACGGACAGGCCGCTGTTCGACCCGTCAATGATGGTGCATTTCCGCAAGCGGTTCACGGCGGAACAGATCGAGGCGATCAACAAACGAATGTTTATTCCGGAAAAGCCGGGACGGCCGGATGACGATCCGCCGCCCAACAGCGGAAAGCTGGTGCTGGATGCGACCTGCGCGCCGGCTGATATCCGGTATCCGAATGATCTGTCCTTGCTCAATGAGGCAAGGGAGAACACGGAAGAGATCATCGAAAGGTTATGGCCCCACAGCCGACGACAGGGACACAAGACCCGGTATAACCGCAAGAAGGCGCGAAGAGCGTATTTGCGCATTGCCAAGCAGAAGAAACCCAAGGCAGCCAAGACGCGCACGGCGATCCGCAAACAGCTGGAATACCTCAGGTGTAACCTGGAAGACATCGGGGATCTGTTGTTGGAGACCGGCCTTTCGATTCTGCCGGAGAAATGGCACAGCCGCCTGATGGTGATCTGCGAGCTATACCGGCAGCAAGGCGGGATGTATGCGAATAGAAGCCACCAATGTGAGAAACGAATCGTGAGCCTGCGGCAGCCGCATGTACGGCCCATGGTACGCGGGAAGGCGGGAAGGCCGTTTGAATTCGGGCAAAAGCTTGCGCTGAGCGTTGTGAAGGGGTACACCTTTATTGAGCGGCAGAGCTTCGAGAACTTCCATGAAGGCGTAACGCTCATCCAGAG
>JAEWWY010000054.1 GCA_023458835.1 Bacillota bacterium | reverse complement strand
CGCCCGGCATGTTCATGACCGCGCCGTAAAAAATCAGCACGTTCATACCCACGTTTTTCAGTACACGGTTGATGATGACGGATAACATCGCCCAGCCCGGCTCCTTCAGCCAGTTGGGGCCCGCAATGCCCAATAAAGACAGGAACCAGTTGACAGGCCCCGCGGTGCCGCCCTGCAGCAGATACTTCCATACAATGGCCCAGGCTACGCCGGAGGTCACCACCGGCAATATGATGATGGTGCGGATCAGGCGGGAACCAAAGCCCTTATTGCCCAGGTACAGCGCGATCAGCAGCGCCAGGCCAAGGTTTATGGGCACCAGGCACAGGGAAAACACAACGGTATTGCCCATGGCCATGCCAAACAACTGGTCTGTAAGCAGCTTTTTAAAGTTGTCCAGCCCCGCGAAAATATTGGTGCCAAACATCAGGTTTTTGTTATGCAAGGAATATACAAACACCATTGCCAGCGGGAACAGGACAAAAAACGCGAAGCCAATGATCTGCGGCGCCACAAACAAAAGGCCGGTGACGGTCTCGCCGCGCCTGAGCATATTGGAAGGCCTTTTCATGGGTTCCCCCCCTCTGCCGGAAGGGGCTGCCGCGTTAGTTGCATGATTGTATGGGTGTTCATAGAGACGGTATCCGAAGATTTCCAAAGGCTCCGAAACCCCGTCCCCGCCTGTGGCGGAAATGGGAGGGGTGGAGGAGGCCCGCGAAAAGGAGCAGTGCAAGCGTCGGCGAAACACTGCGACTATTGAGCGGGCCGGACCGACCGGAAAGCCCTTTGGTCGCGTCCGCAGACGCGAAAGCCTTCTCCTTGAACAATATGATAAAAGTCATGCGCTTAGCGCGACAACCCCAAAGCTTGCCTTGTGCCCGGTGATCCTTACTTGCCGGTATAGTTGCGGTACACCTGGGCCACTTCTTTAAGAATCGCCGCCACATCGGCATCCTTCACCCACAGCTTGTCATAGACAATCTTGGCCTCGGCATCCATTTGCATGTAGTTCACATGGGTGGGCAGCACGCGGCCCGTGCCGATGGAGGCCGACACAACGTTCTTCATCTGATCGGGGGTCACGGCCGCGTTGGAGCTGAGGAAGCCTTCAGATTCCAGCACGCTCTTGCGGGCAGGCGGCCAAATGCCGGCCATGGCAGCCACGCTCTCTTCATTGGTCATGTACGCCACCAGCTCAGCGGCCAAATCCGCATGGGCGCCGTTTGCAAAGGCGCCGATGGCAGCCTGGCCGATCACGGGAACCTGACCCACAGGGCCGGACGGCATGGGGGCCATGTCCCACTTCCAGGTCACGTCCTTCAGGTTGGACAAACGGGAGATCTGGCACACGGTCATGGCCGCATCGCCGGTGAAGAAGTTGCTTTCGTCTCCCGGAGGCACTACGGAACCATCGGTGAACAGCATGTCATGGAACAACTGCACCGCCTGTACGGATTCGGGCGCATCCACCAGCACGGTGCCGTCGGCGGTCCAGGCATCTGCGCCGTAGGAGCGGATCATGGGCACCAGGTTGTGCAGGATGCGGGAATCATAGCCCTGGGCATCCACGGTCATGAAGCCCCATTTGCCTGTTTTGTCCTTGATGGCCTTGGCAGCCTCCCGGAAGGCATCCCAGGTCCAGGCGTTCTGCGCGGCGTACTCATTGGGGGTTTTTGCGCCGGCCTCGGTGAACAGATCCGCATTGTACACCATGAAGAAGGGGGAGGTGGAGAAGGGGACCGCATAGGTCTTGCCATCCTTCTGCCACAATTCCATAGCGCTGGGAGCCAGGTCTTCAGGGTTGGCATTTGCGAGCGCGGCATCCAACTGCGCCAGCAGGCCGGAGCTTACGAATGCGGGAGCGGTGTTTTCCAAAATCCAGAAAGCATCCGGCGCCGCGTTGCCCTGCAGCTCCAGCAGCAGCTTGGTGTTGTACTCCGCAAAGGGGATGGACTCGAAGGTAACGTTGATGGTGATGCCTTTTTCCTTGGCGAACCCCTCCACAAAGGACGTCAAAAGCGCAATCTGGCCCTCGTTGCTGGTCCAGGTGGCGATTTTCATGGGGATGGCGCCCTCCGCGGCGGCGGCAAACAGCGATGTGCCAGCCAGCATCACAACCAGGGTAAGAGCAAGCAGCCTTTTCATGGTGACCCTCCTAAAATCATATTATCTGATGGCGGCGTACCGCCAACGATTCCGGATAGGTGGGATTTTCAGCTCCGGGTCATGGCAGTGACCAGGTCCCGCTGGGGCAGGTTGGCCCCCTGCTTGCGCAGGTCCAGCACCAGCCGGGCCGTATCCACCGTCTGGGCAGTGCCGCCGGCTGCCGCCACCTGCAATGCGGCAAGCCCCGCCGCCTGCCCCATCATGGAAGCAGCCGGCTGTACCCGCAGCGACCCCTGCACCTTCACATCCGCCGATACACAGCGCCCCGCCACCCACAGGTTGGCAAAACCCCTGGGCACCAGCACCCCATAGGGGATGCCGTAGTATTCGCCCGGCTTATAGCGGTCGATGGCGTTAAACTCCTGATAATACCGGTCATACTGCTCCGGCGTGCAGTCGTACACATGGATGTCCACGGCTTTGGCAAAAATGGCGATCTGGTCGGGGAACTTGCGCCGGGCCCGGTAATCCTCGTAACAAAGCATGTATTCGCCCTGCACCCGGCGGGACTCCCGAATGCCCATGATGGCGGCGGTGGCAACCAGTTGCACATCCGAAAGCTGCGGATAGTAGGCCTTAAAAAACTTCACATACTCATTTACCAGCCTGCGCCCGCGCATCATGCCCTCGGTAAGGCTGCGGCAGCGAAGGGCGTCCATGCGGAACACATGGCCCGCGTTCATATTGGCCAACTGCCCCATGTTGATAAACAGCCCCGGCACATGCCTGTCCTCCTGGGAAAAGAACCCTTCCTCAACGGCTTGCTCTATCCGCTTTTGCTGCCCGGCGGGGTGCACGTCGTCCCGTTCCATCCGGTCCCAGGGCACGCCGGAAAGCAGCGCGCACAGCGTAGGGGGCATGATGTCCGGGGTGTCGCGCCCGGCTTCATAGCACTGGGCCCCGCATAAAAAGGACAGCACCGCGTCCCCCGTGGCATCAATATACGTTTTGGCCTTCACATACCGGTACCCCTCGATATTGGACAGCACCACGCCCTCCACCCTGGCAGGGTTTGCCGATACCTGGGCATCAATGACCCTGGTAAAAAACCGGACCTCGACCCCGGCCGCCACGGCCAGCTCATCCAGCAGCAGCTTCAGGCCTTCCGCGTCAAAGGGGGACCATTTGTGAAACTCCTCCCGCCAGCGCCTGGGGTCCAGCAAGGTGGGAACATACCCCCGCCGATGCAGGGTTTCAATCACCTCGCGCATGAAGCCGCCTACCAGCATGGTTTCACCGTTGGCCATGGGATCAAACTCCGTTACCAGGCCCGAAGTCCCCGTGCCGCCCAGGCAGCCCAAAGCCTCCACCAACAGCACCCGCGCCCCTTCCCGGGCGGCGCAAATGGCTGCCGCGCACCCGGCCGGGCCGCCGCCCGCCACCAGCAGGTCATAGCCTTCCTCTACGGGAATCTCCCGCTTGAGCTGGTATGTTGCCATCCAATTCACCCATTTCAGCTCTTTTGCTTACGGTCCATGGTATCCCGTTCATTTACCCGGCGGCGTGCAGGACTCTCCCCTGATAAAATCCAGCGGCAAAAAGCGGCCCCGCTTTTCCGGCTCTTCCCCATTCAGCAGGGAAATCAGCATTTGGGCAGATTGCCGCCCCATTTCAAATACCGGGACATCAATGCGTGCCAAAGGGGCATACCCGCCGCTCTCGCTCATCATCTGCATCCCGTCGCTGAGCCCAAAGCAGATCACCGACAAATCTCCGGGGATGGACAGCTTTGCCTTGCGCACGGCGTTCTTGGTCATGTTCCATACCTCATCGCCCTGAATAAGGACGGCGGTAGGGCGCTGCTCCAGCAAAAACCGTTCAGTATCCCGCACCTTCTCCTTGCCGGGTTCATCCATCAATATCAGGTCCGTCCCCGGCGTCAGCCCGTGCGTCTCAAAGGCGCGCAGATAGCCCATCCGCTTGTCGGCATCGGCTTCAAAGCAGGACTTGCCTCCGCAAATGGCAATGCGCCGATGCCCCATTTGCAACAGGTAGGATGTTGCCGCCTGGTAGCCGGATACATAATCCGGCGCACAGTAGCAGGGATTCAGGTTCTTCCAGTCGCGCCGGCCTACAATCACATAAGGCAGGTGCTTTTGCTCCATAAACTCAATGGAATCCATATGGAAGGTACCGCCGGTGCAAATGACCCCTTCCACCAAGTCAAAACGGATGGCGCTGCGCGGCTCCTCCCTGCTGGGGGGCTGGCTGAAAAACAGCAGGTCATAGCCCTGCACATGGGCTTCATACTGGGCCCCGAGCAAAATATCATAGAAAAAGCGCGGGTTGGGCGCTGTGTCCTCGTGCAACTGGAGGCCGATGATCCGCGTCCGGCTCCCGGCCAGGCTGCGGGCCAACAGGTTGGGGCGGTAGCCAAGCTGCTCCACCGCCTCCAATACCCGCTCCCGCGTGACGGGCGCCACGGCGCTGTTTCCGTTGATTACGCGGGAAACAGTCATTTTGGATACGCCCGCCAACTGCGCCACCCATGAAATGTTGGGCTTACGGTTCTCATCATGAATCATGGATTTTCCTCAAATGTTACCGGTAACATTTTAATATATATAAAAATTACTATTCCATGTAGCATATTAAAGCATGTGCCATAATTTTTGTCAATGGTTTTTATTCATGTTTGGACGAAATGCAAGAATTTATTCTGGCCTACCCGATGCGCGCCCACGGCCTCCCGCCGGGCAGTTCATCCCTCCCGGTCAAAGGGTGAGGCACGCCTTTCCACTCCCCATGCAAGATCAGGGGAGGGCAACAGGGCAGGCGGAAGGTGTGGTATACTATGCAAGGGATGCCCGGCGCCGGCCAGCATAGCCACGCCCTATACCAGCGCATACGGCGGCTTCCCGTCTTTGTTCGATTGGTTATAACATGCTTGCGTAGCAAAAGAGAGGGGTTTGACCATGACAAAAAGCGCTTCCGCACAAGCGCCCTTCCTGGGCCTGGATATCGGAGGTACAAAATGCGC
>JAEWWY010000053.1 GCA_023458835.1 Bacillota bacterium | reverse complement strand
GGCCTCCGCTGTGATTTCCGCCTGCTGCTTTTCAATTTCCGCCTTGACGATGACATCGGCCTGCTGGGATGCACGTTCCAGCGCGGCACGGGTCTCTTCGGCATTTTGCTGCGCCCCGTAGGCCTCTCTGAGCGCCAGGGCCGCCTGCACCTTCTCCGCGGCGGTTGCGATACGCAGCGCCTCCGCTTCCTTTTCGCGGCGGCGCGCCTCAGATTGGGCGATTTCGATGCGGGCGTCGTTTTCGCCCTTAATGGCGGTTGCGTCTGCCGCGGCTACCTGAATACGCTGATCCATGTGCGCGTTCGCCTGGCCGATTTCACCATCCCTGTTCTTTTCCGCAACGCTCTTCTTCGCATCATTGATGGCTTTGGCCGCAGCCTCTTTACCAAGCGCTTCGATATAGCCGGATTCATCGTTGATATCTGTGACGTTCACGTTTATCAAACGAAGGCCGATTTTCTTGAGCTCGATTTCCACATTGTTTGAAACGGCCAGCAAAAACTTATCGCGGTCTGTATTGATCTCCTCGATCTCCATCGTGGCGATGACCAAACGCAATTGTCCGAAAATAATATCCTTTGCCAGCTCCTGAACCTCGGTCATTTTCAGACCCAGCAGGCGTTCAGCAGCATTCTGCATGATGCCCGGCTCAGTGGAAATACCCACCGTGAACCGCGAGGGCACATCCACGCGGATGTTTTGTTTGGACAGCGCGCTTTTCAAATCGACATTGATGGAAATCGGCGTAAGATCCATGTACTGATACGCCTGCAATACGGGAATGATAAATGCCGCACCGCCATGGATGCACTTGGCCGACCGGTTTTGCCCACCCTTTTCGGAGCCCACCTTACCATAGATCACAAGCACCTTGTCTGACGGACACTTGCGAAAGCGGGAAAGCAAGCCCAACAGGATCACAAAGAGCACCACAACGACAATTACCAGGATGACCAATACGTCTACGCCCATGATTAACCTCCTATCGTTTTCATCGAATCACGCGTCTGCGAGTTCGGAGCATCGGTTTTGTCCTGTGAAACAGGCATTTTCTCGACAACAAGCGCATCGTCACGCACACCGACAATATGAACCAACGCTCCGGTGGGAATTTGATTGCCCTCGTCGGTCACGGCGCTCAGTTCGGCAAAACGCTCCTGCAGGGTGAGGGTAACCTTCCCCGCACCGCCGCCTGCCGGGGGGATGGGAATGTAAACGTGAGCGGTTTGGCCGACGGCATTGTCCAATTGAAGATTCCCCGATTCCGACAAGCGGACTGTGAGTTGAATAATCTTGGCCACGCCAAACATGGCGGCAAGGCCGAGCCCAAACCCGATGATCACAGACAAGGCGCCGCTTAAGCCGCCCTGATAAAGAACGATAGAGGACCAGCCAAACACGGTAAAAAAGCTGATTACGCTCCCCATGGAAAACAGGCGTAACGCATCCGGGTCAACTGATTGCATTACTGAATCCGTCATGGAAGAATCGGCCTGCGCCGGTACAAACCCAAGATCAGCCGATTCTGCCCCGCCAAGGCCATCCATATGCATGCCGCCGGCATCAAGGCCGCCGGCGCTGCCGGCGTCCGGAGCCCCTGCATGGCCAAATCCAATGACCGTCAGCAGAACCTGAATAGCCAGCACTGCGGTGGCCGGTACTGCAATCAAATGCAACACGCGCAGCAGCGTATCCAATGATTCCCACCAAGTTTGTAAGTTCATGCCGCCGCACCTCCGTTAATTATTCTACTTTATAATAAGTATACGGAGTTTTACGCTTTATGTCAACGCGATAGCCATATTTGCCAGCTCTAAGCCAAAATGCAAAGCCCATACATACACCTGTTGACATTACCTGCGTTTTTTGATATGGTTATTCACGGCATATGTGAATATGATGTATGGTTTTCTAGGGTTCCGTAACAAAAATTGTTAGCCTGGACCGAGAGAAAACGCACAATCCGCCGGATTGTGTACACGGTGGGATAAAAGCCTAGGAGTTATTTTGTAATACTTCTAGGCTTATTTTTTTGCCTAAAAATGAAAGGGGGAAATGAAATGTGGGCATTACTGGTTTCTACGATTCTGACAAGCGCGGCGGACAGCCTTAACCCGATCGCCATTACACAGCAATTTGTTTTACAGGGCATGGTCAAAAAGCCAAAGCATATTTGGTATTTTATCATACCTACCGGGCTTACCAACTTGGCGGGCGGATTTCTTGCCTATTTTGGCCTTGTTGCTTTTATCGGTGATTTTTTCCAACTGCTTCAAGAAAAGCACGGCCAGACGCTGCTAATTTGCGAATTGATGCTTGGTATTGCTTTTCTGATTGCGGTTTGCTACGTAATACAAGATGCGAAGATCAAATCACTAAAAAAGCAGATTCAATCCTTGAATGCTGTTGAAAGTGAAAGCAATGGCGGCGCTGAGGCTGTACGCAAAATAAAATCCGTATCACCGATGGCTTTGCTGGAATTAGGTGTAGGCGCAACGGTTTCGGAGCTGGCAACCGCATTGCCTTATTTTGCGTTCTTAGCCATTCTTTTCAGTTACCAGCTTTCACTGATCCAATTGACGCTCATCCTTGTTGTGTATAATACCATCTACACATTGCCACTGATACTTTTGTATTTCGTTTATATCAAAGCCCAGAACAAGTTTGACCGCCTTTACGCGATGATGAAGAGGCAGATGGCAAAATGGGCAAACATCATGGCGCCGGCTGTTGTTGGCGCTATTGGCGTATTTCTGGTGTTCCACGCGCTATCGCTTTTATTGAAGTAGCCGGTTTTCCTTGAGGCTGAAAAATAGCAAGATCATGATTGTGTTTATATATGACAATCTTTGGACATATAAACAATAGGCAGCCATTATATTTAAAGGAGATGACCTTATGAAAATTCTATATAAAGCAAAGGCAACAGCCGTAGGTGGGCGTGACGGGCAGGTATCTGTAGAAAACAGCCCGATCCGTTTTGAAATGGCATCCCCCTCGGAACTGGGAGGCTCAAAGCCCAATGGATTCAATCCGGAGCAATTGTTTGCCGCAGGATATTCCGCCTGCTTCGGCAGCGCTTTACAGCATGTTTTCAAGGTAAAAAGGTTGACCGTTGACACGCCCGAGGTACAGGCCACGGTCGGTATAGGCAAAAATGACGCCGGCGGTTATAAGCTGGCAGTGGACATTGTAGCCGTGTTTCATGGTTTGGATCAGGCAACAGCCGATTCACTGGTTGCACAGGCCCATGAAGTTTGCCCCTATTCCAACGCCACTCGCGGCAACATCGATGTCTCTTTTTCGGCAAAGATAGAATAACAGGCTCCTTTTCTGATCCCGCCTGCTGACATCCCTCGTATTACTATAGCAAACAGCCCAGCATAAGCCAGACGCTTATGCTGATGGCAAAAGCGCTGACAATGCCCGAGATAATCGCGGCTGTCAGCGTTTCTTTATAGAAAATTGATAGGCTGTGACCAAGCCCCAAATGCCAGGAAGGATTTAGGCCATGCCTATTGTTCTTTTGCTATCCGGTTTCTTTTGGTATAATATATTCACAGCGTTAGTGGGATGCTGCCATATAAATATGGCCATCGTACATAAGAAGGAGCACTGGGAAAAATGGGCATGATACTGCTTGGTATAGCTGCAATTCTGGAAATAGTCCTATTGATTTTCCGCATTCATACAAAATCCAATCAAAGCAAAACAAGAAGTGTCGCCCACATCATTCTGGCCGCGGTCTTTGCGCTGCTGCTGATCTCCGCCCTTGTGTGGAGTTTCCGCTATTATGCCCTGGCCGCCTTATTATCTCTTCAGGCCTTGGCCGGAGTGGTGCGGCTGGTCAAAAAAAAGGAGGAACGAAAATCCTTTCACGCATTGCGCGCCACGGTGAACACGGCCGGCAGAATTGCGCTGCTCTTCCTGGCCAGCCTGCCCGCAATCCTATTCCCGGAGTATCATATCATCCCTCCCTCAGGCAAATACCAGGTTGCCACGGCCGCCTATACGTATACGGATGCAAGCCGCGCCGAAACCTATTCTAAGTCAAATGAAAGCAGGCGCCTGAACGTGGAGTTCTGGTACCCCGAAGCTGCGGATGGAACGTATCCGCTGATCGTGTTTTCCCATGGGGGCATGAGCGTCAGGACAAGCAATGAGTCTCTGTATCACGAGCTTGCAAGCAACGGGTATGCGGTATGTGCCATCGACCATACCTATTATTGCCTGTATACCTCTTTTAGCGATGGGCGCACGGTATACATCGATGCGGAATATATGCGTGGGCTTAGAGCGGAGGATGCCAAAGCGGACAGGCAGCAAAGCTATGAATATTATCAACAATGGATGAAGGTTCAAACAGGCGATATCAGCTTCGTTATCGACCATATCCTCGCAAATAGCCGTAACGAAAGCGCCGATTTGATATACAGGCTGATAGACGGGACCCGGATCGGCGTGATGGGCCATTCCCTGGGCGGCTCGGCGGCGCTTGGCATCGGGCGCATGCGAAAGGATGTCGGCGCGGTGATCGCGCTGGAATCCCCCTTTCTATGCGACATCATAGGCGTTGGAGGCGGTGAATTCATTTTTTTGAATGAGCCTTACCCGGTCCCTGTGCTCAATGTATATTCCGACAGCGCCTGGAGCCATCTTTCACAGTGGCCGCAGTATGCGCAGAATAGCCGGATGCTGCTTGAACCCTCCTCCGCCACCCCGTTTGTGCACATCCGTGGCGCCGGGCATTTTACGTTGACGGACCTATCCCTTACCAGCCCCCTCCTCACGCGCATGTTCAATGAATTTCCATCAACGGCAGGCGCGGAATACTGCCTTAGAACAATCAACAGTGTCTGCCTGCGTTTTTTTGACTGCCATTTAAAAGAAAAGGGCAGTTTTCCCCCGAGCGAGATATATTGATATCCTTTCCATGTTTAATGGATGTACAAACCTGGTATATATATCATGTAATCCTTTTCCCATTCCGAACCAAAGAAAAGAGGTGGAGCCCATGGGCCTTATCGGTTGGCTTGTCCTTGGCGCTTTGGCCGGCTGGATCGCCAGCATGTTCACCGGCGATAACCGCCGGATGGGCCTTGCCGCCAATATCATCGTTGGTGTGATCGGTTCCTCTATCGGCGGGTTTGTATTCAATCTCCTGGGCGGTCACGGTGTGACAGGGCTCAATCTGTGGAGCCTCATCGTGGCGGTGCTAGGCTCAGTGATCCTGCTGGCTATTGTCAACGCCATCCGGAAATAGTACCACAAAATCTTTAGTCCATAGACAGTGAAGCGGGCGGGAGGCCTTTTTCATAAAATATGCGGAGAAGTTCGGCCGGCAGCCCAGCGAAGCGAAAAACATCCATCATTTGAACGCACCCCAATCGCCAGACAGTATGATGTACTGCGAAACGATTGGGGTGCATTGTATCATAAGGTCAAAATTTTACCCCAAATGGGCATCATTCAGGTGTTCGCAACCAGCCAGCAGAAATTTCAGTATCTTCATCCGCTGTTCACCTGAGATATTATCGTATAAAAGCCGCTCCATAAACGCCCAGATGTCCTCCAGCTTTCTTCTGAGCGTAAAAAAGCGCATAGCCGCCGCATCCGGTGCATATCCCTGGCGGAGATTTGAATAGCGCTCCAAGAAAGCGCCCCAATATGCTTTTCCGGCAAACATGAAAAGGTCGGCTTCCGGCGGGGCCATACGCATCCCTTCCCAGTCGATCAGCATCAAACGGTTTCCTTCCATTAGGTTCCACCCATGGGCGTCCGTATGGCAGAGCGTCTTCGGAAGGCCGGACCGCTTCAATACATCCGCCAGCCCGCTTAATTCTTCAGCCTTTTCAAGCAACTGCATTTTATGCGGCCCGGCAATATTCCTTAATTCAACAGGTGAATCTATAAGCCTCCGGCCTAGAAATGATTCCAGTTTTATAAGAAAGGGGAGCAAAAAGTTTTCTTCCAGGCTCGGAACATGAAAGGGCATTGCGGTGCCCGCCATGTGCAGTTCTGCCATGATTTGCGCCAGCTCCGTCACCTGATGATGAGCAAGCGGCTTTTCCCCCACTGTTTCGCCTTCGATATAATCAAACAATACGTAGATATGATCATCATCCTGGCACTGAAAGCCGCCGTCTCTTGTGAGAACAGGGTTTGGGACCCTTCCACACAAGGGTGTTTCGCGGCTCAGCCATACGAGTACGGGCATATAATCGTCAAGCAGCGCTGTCCAATAGGCTGTGGCGGCATTCTTTTTCTCGTACACCTTCAAAAAGTAATCATATTCTTCGCAGGCAACCTTGTATGCAAGAGCGGACCAGCCCCCTGTTACGGGACTGATCCGCTCCGGCTCCAGTGCATAATGCTCCTTCAAGACGCAAAAAAAACTGATCCATCAAATCTCCTGATCTTTGCTTCACAAGGCTATCCTTCATCCGGATTCCTGTCACCAATTCAGATTTTGCAGAATCTACTTCTTGTTTGCTTTTTCCGCCGCCCATGCTTCATTTTCCGCCACGCGGAATCGCACGATCCTTTGGATCAGTTCAAGGGGCAGGGGCTTTGCGTATGGAAATTGAATGGCGCACTTG
>JAEWWY010000052.1 GCA_023458835.1 Bacillota bacterium | reverse complement strand
CGGAGAAGCAGGCATCCAGCACCCTTTCCTCCGGCGTTTCCGCGCTTTTGCCCGAAGACTGCCATGCCTGCGCCGAGGTCATGCGCGGGTTTTGGGCAAGGGCGAGGGAGAAGGCCTTCAGCCGCTTTGCAATCTCCCCCTCCCCTTCCTGCAGGACCACCTCCCGCAAGGGGATCCCCTCGTGCGCAAGCTTCAAATCCATCATTTCCAGCGCCCGGAGCCAAGCTCCCAGATGCTCCACGCGGCTTTTCAGCCTGTGGGAAGCCTCTATGCCCAGCAGCGCGCAGGCCACCGCCGCCGTAAGGCCGCATACCAGGCGGATCATACGGCACCCAGGCAGGCATCGTGAAGGGCGGTGATCCGCCCCGGTACACCCCTGTCCAGCAATACGTACAGCCCAAACACCTTTTCCCGCATCAGCGCCTTGAGCGCGGGCCGCTCCATCGCCTGACCCAGGCTTTGCCCGTGCACGCTGGTCATCACCGGTACGCCGCAGCGCACGGCTTCCAGCACCGCCAATGCATCCTCCTCTCCTCCCAATTCATCTGTGATCAGGCATCCCGGCGCCATGGAGCGCAAAAGCCATTGCATCCCCACGGTTTTGGGGCACCCGTCCAGCACATCCGTATTCCCTCCCACCGTAAGCTGCGGCACGCCATGGACGCAGGCGGCCAGTTCTCCCCGCTCGTCGATGATGCAGGCCGCCACCGGCTCCCTGCCGGCCGTGCCATCGGAAAGCTGGCGGCATATATCCCGCAAAAGCGTCGTCTTCCCCGCACCCGGCGCACCGATGATCAGCGCGCTTACCAGCGTTCCTTCCGGATACAAGTGTTTCATTACCTCGTCCGCCGACCCCGGGTATTCTCCGGCGATGCGGATGCACAGGGATGCGATGTCGCGAAGCGCCCTCACCTGGCTGCCCTGGGTCAGCACCCTCCCGCACAGGCCCATGCGGTGCCCGCCCTTGAGCGTTACAAAGCCCTGGCGCATTTCCTCCGCCCGGGCATACAGCGCATGCTCGCAAAGCGCCTCGGCCATCTCCGTCACCTGTTCCCCGTTGGGGACGAAGGATGTTCTTTTGATGCCCCCCTCCGTTTTCAGGCTTACCGTCTGATCCGCCCGGATGCGTATTTCCCGGAGCGGTCCCATTTCCTCCAGCATAAGCGCCAGTTTTTCCGGCAAGCAGGCCCCCAGATAGGCAGCCGCTTCCTTCCAGTCCATGGTCATCCCTCCGCCAATCCCTATGTTTTTTCCGTGGAGGTTATACCTTCTTACTCAAACAGGATGATTCCCAAAGCTTCATACAGGGCGGCATCCACCCGGTCCGCCTTGGGCAGCTTGAACGCCTCCCGGGCCTGCAAAACAGCCCGGCTGGTGCCGGCGCCGTATACGCCATCGGGATTTCCGGTGGAAAAGCCCAGGCTGTTTAAACGCCGCTGCACCTCCCGCACATGGCTGGAGCGCTCGCCGGGAACGAGCACGGGCAGGTAACTGTCATAACCGCCGTAAGGACCGCCCTCAATAACCACTTTCGTGCCGTTGGGTACAAGGCTGTACAGTTCCTCCGCCGATTTTACGTGCATGCGGATGCAGCCATGGGATGCGTTGGTGCCTATGGAGCCCGGCCTGTTCGTTCCGTGAATGCCAAATTGCCCCCAAGGCACATTCAGCCCCAGGAACCTGGTGCCAAAGCCGGACATCTTGCTGGAAAAGCGGCTGGTGATCCGCCATGTGCCAATAGGCGACGGATTGTCCGCGGTTCCCGATGCAATGGCGTATGTCTTCAATACCTTTGTTCCTTCGTACAAGGTCAACGCCTTTCTTACCACATCGATGTGAATCCATTTTTCCTGCGGTGCTGCGGACGCGGGATTGACCTGCGCCTTTGGATCTTGTACAAACAGCGCGAAGGTCAGCGCCAGCACCAGGCAGATAAGGGCCCCAAGGCGCATGCCGCCGCCTCCTTTAGCCGGGAATGCCAAATTCTATGCACAACAAAACGCCGCTATACCCACCTCATGCCTTTCCGGGCATTCTATGCACAGAAAGGGAGCATGGGGATAGCGGCTGTATCATGCCGCAATGTATGAAGGTACTGTTATTCTATAGGCAGTTCCAAGGTTTGCATGATTCTTTCCGCTGTTTCTTCCGGTGTCAGGCCTGTGGAATCTATGCGCGGATAGTTGTATTCGTTGTATATGTCCCTTGTTTTTTGAATTGCTCTATGGATACGCCCGGCATCTCTGCCGTCTTTGAGCATTCTGTTTATATTTTCTTCCAGTCTGCATTCCAGGATAACCGGGCAAAAGGCATAGGATATACCGCTTGCTTCAAGCCTGCCCAATATGCAGTCAAAAATCTGTTTTCTCACGCCATGGAATCCGTATTGAAAGATCACATTTTCGATCGTGCTTGCCCTGAAGTAGTTGATCATCATGGTAGATATATTGGATATAACTATTTCTATTTCTTCATGAGAAAAGGAAAAAGGATTCATATACCGGCAATAATCGCTGTCTATGTAGGGCAGACCATCAACAAACCCCCGGGAGGTATCGGAGGGCCGAAGCCCTCTGATTGCAGATCGAAAATCAGCGACATGTGCGGTGATTTTCGCAGGAATTTCGGAGAAATTCCTACCTTGCCCGAGCAAACGGCCGTAAAAACCGAAGGT
>JAEWWY010000051.1 GCA_023458835.1 Bacillota bacterium | reverse complement strand
CGGTTCACATCCCAGAACCTGGCGATGAGCCTGGACACGGTGCTCTTGCCGCATCCGGAGGGGCCCACCAGCGCCGTGATGGCATCCGCCGGGATAGACACCGTCAAGTCCCTGATCACCGGGTTTTGCTCCGCGTTTTCCCTGTTATAGCTGAAGGATACATGCTCAAAATCAATATTCCAGCTTTTGAGCTCCTTTGCGGCAGCCCCCGCCATTTGGGGCGCGTCCATCAGCATCCTCATCCGGCGGGTGGCGGTGCGGTGGTAAAACAATTCCGGCAGGAGCGTGAATTCCACAAGGACCGGGCCGTAGATCCTGACGACGATCATAAAGAACATGAGCAGCGGGATCAATTCGATCTTTCCGCCAGTCAGCAGATGGGCACCGGTGAATACGGTCAGGCCCACCCCGGCCTGCAGCAGCATTTGGGCGCCGGTCACAAAAACGCCGGTGCCGAATTCCATGGCAATGGCCATCTTCATCAGGGAATGCAGGGCCGTATCCAGCGCCGCGAATTTTGCGCCGGAAAGCCCGCAGGCCTTGATCACCTTGATCCCCTCCAGATACTCCTGCACCTGGCCGGAGGCCTTCAGCTTGGCCTCCACCTGCTTTTCGCTGAGCCTGTTCTGTATTTTTTTGCTGCCCAGGATTACCAGAAGGGAGATGGGCACGGTGATGAAGACGGCAAGGGCCATCCGCCAGTCAAACAATGCCATCATGGCGCAGACCAGCACGATGGAGATGGCGTTGGCGCACAGTTGGGGAATGACATGGCTCAATACATGCTCCGTGGTGGAGCAGTCGGCCATGATGTTGGTGGTCAATTCGGACAGGTCCTTCGTATTGAAAAAGCTCATGGGCAGCCTGCGTATCTGCTCGGCAACGCTGATCCGCGAGTTCTCCGCCTCCAAGTAGGAGGTGACGTACGTCTTTTTGTAATCGTTCTTGCTGGCGAGAAAAACAAGCGCGGCGGCCCCTATCCCCAGCCCCAAAAGCATCCACATGGTTGGCAGGGAAAGCGCCTGACCCGTCAGGGGCTTGAGCAACTGAACAAAAAGCTGTACCGTCACGGCGAAGGGCAGCATCAGCGAAAGGTTTGTCAGCGTGCAGGCATAAATGGCCTTTTTTAAATCAACATATCCCTTTTCGGTGAGCATCAGAAAGTCCTTGAGCTTACGCATGCGCCTGCGCCTCCTTCCTGTCCATTTTCCAGGTCAGGGTCTGGTTATACATCTGCCACATGGCGTAATATTTTCCTTTCCTCTCCAGCAGCCCGTCATGGCTGCCCTGTTCCACAAGGCGGCCCTTGTCCATCACCAGAATTTTCTGGGCGCTGCGGATGGTGGACAGGCGGTGGGCTATCATGATCACAGTCTTCCCTTGCATCAGCTTTTCAAAGGCACGCTGGATCAGGTGCTCGTTTTCCGGGTCCGAAAAAGCGGTGGCCTCGTCCAGCACAATGATGGGCGCATCCTTCACAATGGCCCTGGCGATGGCGATGCGCTGCTGCTCCCCGCCGGAAAGGTGGACCCCCCTGGTGCCGATCACGGTGTGGTATTTGCCCGGCAGCTTCTCAATAAAATCGTGGCATTGCGCGGCCTTGGCCGCGGCGATCACCTGCGCATCCGTTGCTTTTTGGTTGCCTATGCGGATATTCTCCATAATGCTCTGCTTGAACAGGAACACATCCTGAAAAACAAAGCTGACCTTCTCCATCAGGTATTCGCTTTTCAAGTCCCGCACGTCTGTTCCGCCTATGCGGATGCTTCCGCCCGTAACATCAAAGAAGCGGGGGATCAGATGGGCGATGGTGCTTTTCCCGCCCCCGGACGGGCCAACGATGGCCGTGATTTGGCCTTCCTCCGCCTGAAAGGTTACATCGGAAAGCGCCTCGCTTTTCTGATCCGCATAGGTGAAGGAAACGTGATCGAATGCGATGCCATGGCTTTTGATCGTTTGGTGGTCCCTGGGCTGGGGCAGGGCAGGCTGGGCCAGAATGCTGTCCATCCGCTCCACGCCGCCAGTGATCTGCATGCCGCTGGAGGAAACATACATGAGCTTCATAAGCACCGTGGCAATGGAGGGAACGAAAATCAGATAAAAGATGAACGTGCTTGCATACGCGGCATAATCCTGTGCATGCAGCCCGATCAGGATCCCCACAGGGATAACGAAAAGATAAACGTTGTTCACCACCGTTGTAAAGGCGGACATGTAATTTTCCCAGCTCAGCGTGTAGGGGATGACCATCTTTGTGTACTCCTTGATGGCGCCGTGCATCCTCTTAAGGGAAAAGACGGTCTGCCCAAAGGCCTTTACCACGGTAATGCCGCGGATGTATTCCACGGCGGCATTGTTCATGTCCTCCATCGCATCCTGGTATTTTGCCATCATCCGCCTGGCGCCTTCATTGCCATAGGCTTTTGCCTGAATGGCAAGCGCCAGGACGATGCCCGCGATGGCGGCCAGGCCCAGCCGCCAGGCCGCGGCCAGCAAGATGGCCAGCATCACGGCAGGCGCCGCCAGCGAGGCCACGATGTCCGGCAGTTGGTGGGCAATAAAGCCTTCAATCTTTTCAATGTTTTCATCCATGATCTTGCGCAGCTTGCCGCTTCCCACAAGCACATGAAACCCAAGGGGCACCCTGGCAAGATGGGAAGCGAAGCGCACCTTCAATTCATACAGCGTGCCGAACGCCGCCAGGTGGGAGCACATCAGGGCAGAAAAATACAGCAGTATATTTAGAAGGATGCCGCCAAAGGCCAGCCAGCCAAGGCCGGTGACGCGCTGCATATCCATGTTTCCGAAATCGGGGTATACCCCCAGAATTTCTCGGATGAGCGCATAGATGGCGATATAGGGAATGAACGAGGCAACGGCGGCCAGTGCGGACAGGATGGCGGAAGCAACGACAAGCGGCTTTTTGATGGCTGCCAGCTCCAGCAGCCTAGCCACGCCTGTTTTTGCTTTCGGGGATGAGGGCGATGATTTTTTCATGATGAAACTCCTTTGACAGCGTGCCCTATCATTGGTATACTTGGTTAGGCAACGCTAACTCCATGAAACAGTATAATGGCGTCTATTGATGGAAGCAATTGCGAAAAGGATATTGCGTCCGATCGGCACAAAAAATCGTCCGATCGGCCCAGGAGGGGATCAGCGTGACAGGCTGTGTGGAACAGATTCATGAGCCGATGCTTTTCAAAAGCGGGTTTGTTTGCGATGCCGGCAGCGGGCCGTATTGTTCTTTGGGCAAGTGTTACCGCCTGGCCCCCGCAAAAGGGAAGGGTTTTTTCTGGATCTATGAAAACCGGAACCTATTTGCCGTCGTGATCCATGATTTTATGTTTTATGGGGATTTCTTTCTGGAATGCCAATTGCCTGAATACCTGAGCATTACCTATTATGAATCCATATCCGGGGAGGAGCTGTGCCCCTGCAAACGGCTGTCGGCAGACAGCGTAAAAGGCTTTTTCAGCAGCAAAAACGGCTACAAGGCCTTGATCCACAAAAATATCCCCATCCGTTCCATCGGCATAGAGATTTTCCCGGAGTATTACCAGGGATACCTGCGCGGCAAATATCCGGGGGAATACACCAATCCGCATAACGCGTTTTTAAGTGTGACGGAGGAAACAGATTTTCCCGAAATGCGCCTGCTGCTGCGCCAGGTAAAAAACTACAGGGGCGACGGCATGGCCGCCAGGCTCTTTTATGAGGCGAAGGTGGCGGAGGCCGTATCGCTCATTGTGGAGCGGATAAAAATACCCCGGCCCGAAACCGCGGCAGAGGAAAGGCTCTCCCCGGAAGACAGGGAGAGCCTAGCGTCGGTCACCGCCTATATCAACGATCATTTTGCCTTTGATTTGCGCCTTTGCATGCTTTGCCAAATCGCCTGCATGGGGCGGACCAAATTGAAATCCGCTTTCAAGCAAATGCATCAATGCACGATTACCGAATACATACAGCACCGGAGAATGGGTCAGGCGGAACATTTGCTCACCCATACCGGGCTTTCCATCGGGCAGGTCGCAAAAGTGGTGGGGTATGATACGCCGGGCCGCTTTTCTGAGCTGTTCAAAAAAAGCACAGGCCTTCTTCCCAGCGAATACCGCCTTTGGGCGCGGTCCGGATGATGGAAAAAAGGCAGGCAGCTTTCCGGGGATGCATGGAAGCCTCCGGAGCCCCGGCCCCACCGGCTATTCCTTGCCCATTCCCTCCAGGATGCCGCGGATGAGCTGTTTGTGGAAGAGCAGATAAAAAAGGATGATCGGCATCGTGCTCAGCGTGGTGGCGGCCAGCAGCACGCCAAAGTTGCCGTTGAGCGAGGTATCGCCAATGGAGCGCAGCAGCGCGGTCACGGTGAGCATTTCCTTTTTGGTGGCCATGATGATCGGCCACAAAAAATCGTTCCAGCTATTCATAAAGGTAAGGATCGCCAGGGAAAAGATGCCCGGCGAAAGCATTGGAAAAGCGATACGCATCAGGATGCGGCTTTCGGAGGCGCCTTCCACCCGCGCGTATTCGATGGCGTCCAGGGGCACCCCGGCGCCGGCAAACTGCCGCATCATGAACACGCCGAAGGCCGGCACGCATCCGGGCACGATCAGGGCCCACAGCTTATTCAGCCCGCCCAGGCCGCGCACGATCAGATAGGCCGGCA
>JAEWWY010000050.1 GCA_023458835.1 Bacillota bacterium | reverse complement strand
ATTGGAGCAACAGGTGGATTCCACGACTGTCACTGTGGAGGGACTGCTTGCTCGGGAAGCGCGGCTCATCGTGGTGCCTATTGCCGGCGGGAATGTTGACAGGATGGAACTGGAAGATCGGTTGTCTGAGCAAAATGCCATCGCCGCCTATGAGATTCACGTGGAACCGGCAGATGCTTTCCGGCCGCCGCTGACGCTATCCTTCCAGATAGGCCAGACATTCAATGGACGCATAGTCTATATCCTGCACAAGCTTTCTAACGGCAGCATCGATATCTATACCCCCACGGTGACAAACGGGGAAGCCGTGATCACCGTGAACGAGTTGTCGCCGTTCCTGCTGGCGGTGGACCCGGCGGTGATCATCACGAGGCAGCCGCAAAGTGCGCTTGCCCTGGTGAAGCAGACGGTTACCTTTCACGTGGAAGCGGAGGGGATGGATTCCTTAACTTACCGGTGGCAGCGGCGTACGGGCATGAATGCTGTCTGGGAGGATATTCCCGGCGCTATTGGCGCGGATTATACTACTACCAGGGTCAATATGAGTCACAACGGCTACCAGTACCGTGTCATCGTCAGCGATATACTGGGGAACAGCGCCACATCCGACACGGCTGTTCTGACAGTGACGGTATCGCCCGACACGGGGGATGATTCCCAACCGGTTATGTATGCCATATTGACAGTCCTTTTTGCCATCGCGGTGATAATGCTTCTGCGTAAACGCAGGATGGCTTGACATGCGTTCCCGTTATGGGTATCACCGCAAACATGGTGCACGGCAATACCGCTATGCCCCGGGAAAGCGGGTCCGCTCCTATGCCTTGCGGATGGCTCTTGCGGGTCTATGCATGATTGGCCTTGTATTTTCGGGCCTGAAGGTCTGCCAATTCTTTGCCGATTCGTGGCAAACACGCAGCACCAATGAAGCCGTGGCAGCTTTGTACCATGCGGCAGAAGTGCCCAAATCGGCACCGGCCCATGCCATGAAGCAGGGAACTACGGGTGCGCCTCTCGCGGCACGAACCCCAGCCCCGACAGCCATCTTTCACACGATTGGGGACTCCCCTCTTCCACGATTCAAGGAGCTCATAAAAGCCAACCCGGATGTCATTGGCTGGCTGAACATACGGGGAGAACTGGATATTCCTGTGGTCTACCGGAATAACGAATATTACCTGACGCGGGATGTATACCGCAAAAAAAGTACTGCGGGGACGCTGTTTCTGGATGAGAATCATCCTCTCACAGCTTCGGCGCAGCATCTGGTGATCCACGGCCACAACATGAAGGATGGCTCCATGTTCGGGCATCTTCAGCGCTACCTGGAACTTAGCTATCTTAAAAAGCATTGCGTCATACAGTTTGATACGCTGTACCAGGAAGGTACGTATGTGGTGTTTGCCGTGTTGGTTATTCCGGAGAATGTACATAGCGCCGGATTTATCAATTTTTTGGGATACCCAACTTTTTCTTCCCAGGATCAATTGATGGAATATGTAAACAGATTAAAAGAAAAATCGAAGTTTGCCATCTCCATCATGGTAGATATCTCCGATACGCTTTTGACCTTATCCACCTGCCATGGCGAGGACCGGCTCATCATAACGGCGCGGCGCATTCGTCCCGGCGAGTCTGTTTCCAGCTTGAAAACAACGGTGGGTTATGCTTCCCGGAGATAGCGGGATATGTTTTAACCGTATCCGGCCCTATGTTGTGCATTGCATTTGTCTTAACCGGCTATCCTTTGAGAAAATCTTCAAGGGTCACGGTTTTTACGGGTGATTGGGCAAAATCCTTTATCTGTCGCGTGATGATGAACCCACTGTGAATCCATGAGTTATTGAGCCTCAAAGAATCCCGTTGACACAAAGACGCCCCCTGTGCTATAATCAGACAATTTGTGGATCAGTCCGCAAGTCATAATAAGGGGGAAGAGACGTGGCAAGAGACCTGTTAACCCTCAGTGATATCCATACCCCGGAGGTCATGGCGCTTTTGGAGGAGGCGCAAGCCTTCCGGGACAAAGCGATTTTTCCCAATCTTTCCGGAAAAGTCGCCTGCAATCTTTTTTTCGAAGCCTCGACCCGCACCCAATACAGTTTCTGCGTTGCAGAAGAGAAGTTGGGGATGCGGGTCGTTTCTTTTCATCCGGAGTCATCCTCGCTGAAAAAGAGCGAAAGCTTTTATGACACGGTGAAGACCTTCGACGGCTTCGGGGTGGACGCGCTGGTGATCCGCCACACGGAAAACGAATACTACAATCAGCTTCTGGGGCATGTGCGGGCTCCCATTCTAAACGGGGGCGACGGCACGGGCAACCATCCCACCCAGTCGCTGCTGGACCTGCTCACGATCCGCCAGGAGTTCGGGGGATTTCAGGGCCTGAAGGTGGCCATCATCGGCGATGTAAGGCATTCCCGGGTGGCGCACACCAACTATGAGATCATGCAGCGGCTCGGGATGCGGGTGGTGGTGTCCGGGCCGGAGGAATTTATGGACCCGGAGCTTGATACCGAGGAATTGGAGCAGGCGGTTTCCACCAGCGATGTGGTGATGATGCTGCGCATCCAGTACGAGCGGCATCACATGCGGGATCATTTCACCCAGGAGGAGTACCACGAAAAGTACGGCCTGACCCGCAAAAGGGTGGATAGCATGAAGAAAAGCGCCATCATCATGCACCCGGCCCCGGTGAACAGGAACGTGGAAATCGGCGATGATGTGGTGGAATGTGAAAAATCCCGCATCTTCAAGCAGATGGAAAACGGCGTATACGTGCGCATGGCGGCGCTGCGCCGGGCCATTGCGGGGTGACGGGATGATGGAGAGGATACTCATCAAAGGCGGAACGGCCTATATCGACGGAAAGCTGAAAAAGAGGGATATTTTGATTGGCGGCGGCGTGATTCAAATCATTGCCGGGGAGATCGTGGCGCCGGAAGCAAAGGTGTTTTCCGCCGAGGGGCTGATTGTCTCCCCCGGCTATGTGGATGTGCACGTCCATTTGCGGGAGCCGGGCCTTGGGCATAAGGAAACCATGGCGACGGGGACGCGGGCGGCGGCGGCGGGAGGCTTTACCACCGTGTGCGCCATGCCCAACGTAAACCCCGTGCCCGATTCTTTGGATGCGCTGCAAGCGCAGCTTGACATCATCCGCCGGGACGCGCTGGTGGAGGTGATCCCCTACGCATCCATCACCAAAGGGGAAAAAGGGCAGGAGCTTGCGGACATGGAAAAGCTTGCCCCCCTGTGTGCCGGGTTTTCAGACGACGGCAAGGGGGTGCAGTCGCAGGACAGGATGTGCGCCGCCATGAAGCAGGCCGCCGCTGTAAAAGCCTTTCTGGCGGCCCACTGCGAGGAGGAAAGCCTGATCCCCTCCGGCGGATGCGTCCATGACGGGGTGTGCGCCAGGCGTTTTTCCCTGCCGGGCATCCCGTCAAAGTCCGAATGGCTGCCCATCCAAAGGGATATTGCGCTGGTCCGGGAAACCGGGGCGCGCTACCATGTGTGCCATGTTTCCGCCAGGGAAAGCGTGGAGCTGATACGAAAGGCCAAAGAGCAGGGCCTGCCGGTGACCTGCGAATGTACGCCGCACCAAATCATGCTCTGCGATGAAGATATCCCGGAGGATGACGGGCGCTTCAAAATGAACCCGCCCCTGCGCGGCCGGGAGGACCGGGAAGCGATTGTGCAGGGGCTTATGGACGGCACCATCGACTGCATTGCCACCGACCACGCCCCGCATACATTGGCCGAAAAAAGCCTGGGGCTTGATCACAGCAGCTTTGGCGTTGTGGGGCTGGAGACGGCCTTTGCGGTATGCTATACGGCGCTGGTGAAAACCGGACGCATGACCATGGAAAGGCTGCTGGACAAGCTCACCGCAGCCCCCGCCCGGCTGCTCTTAAGAAAACAGGCGCTGAAAGTAGGCGCGCGGGCGGATATTGCGGTACTGGATGTGCATGAAGCTTGGCGGGTGGAGCCGGAGAGGTTTTTCTCCATGGGCAGGGCGACGCCCTTTGCGGGGATGGAGCTTACGGGAAAGGTTGTGGCTACATTCTTCCGTGGTCGACAAATTTTTAACGAAAATCTGTTTCGCTCGTGATGATTTGTGTCGATAATTCAAAGTGGAAAGAAAAATCGGGGATTCCAAAGGGACTGGCAGACGGATGAGTGGGTATTACGACGGCTGCTAAAAGGCGCTGCCTCGGCCAGTTGCAAGCAACTGGCCTGTGACAAGGGGATGTTCTCTTTCGTCCCGAAAGAGAACCAGAAA
>JAEWWY010000049.1 GCA_023458835.1 Bacillota bacterium | reverse complement strand
GAGGCCGCCCGCACTCTGAAAAAAGAGTTTATCTATCAGGCCGCCATGATGGACCCCCACTGCCAGAGCGAGCTAAGCATCGACAATATCATAGCCATGTGCGACGATCTGATCAAGGCCCATGTGGGCTGGCTGCCGGATTATCACTGAGCCTGATCCGTTACCTCCAATTGCAAAATGCATTTTGCCTGCTATCTCTTATGGGAGATTGCAGGCAAAATTTTATTCATAATATCCCGTATGGTACAACCTTTATACCGTGAGTATTGCGTTTACCCTTTCCCCCGCTTTATGGCAACCTCCAGGGCCATGGCCGCCGCACCCACAGCGGCATCCTGCCTGGGCTGTATGCAGGATAGGGCAGGATACCGCGACGCAAGCTCCTCCTCCACCCTTTGGCGGATCGCCGGCATTTGGGTCAGGATGCTACCCGTGAGCGCGATCACCCCCGCCTCAAGCGACAGGCGGCCCAGCACGGTGGCGGCCATTAAAGCGAGCTCCCCGGCCGCCCTGACGGCAATCGCCCTGGCCGCTTCATCCTCCCGCTCAAGCGCGGAAATCAGCAGCGGGGCCAGCGAGGCGATCTTTGCCTTGTCCGTAGCCGGGTCATATACGAACCGTATCAATTCCTCCATGCGGGAAATGCCCAGCGTTTCAAACACCTGCCCGCTCAACAGTGTGTTCGGCCCCCGCCCGTCGTGGGCCCGTGCCACCGCCGCCAGGATGTCCCGGCCGATGGCGTAGCCGCTGCCCTCATCGCCAATAAGGTACCCCCAGCCTCCGCAGCGGGCGGTCTCGCCCCAGCCGTTTTTGCCCATGCATATGGAACCTGTGCCCGAAATGAGCACCGCTCCTTCCCGTCCCACGGCGCCATACAGCATGGTCTCATGATCGCCCGCCAAGCGCAATTCCCCCGAAAAGCCTTCCTCCCGGATCGCCTGCTCCAGCAGAATCCCGGCCGAAGGGTTGCTGGCCCCGGCAAAGCCCACCTGCAAAACGGCGCAGCCGCAAAGCCCGCCGGGCATTTTCTTCATATCGACAACGGCCTCCCGGACAGTCTGCCTTACCTGATCGGGAGAATTGCCGTTTGGATTCAGCGGGCCAAAAAGCGACCGTCCCAGCACGGCGCCGTTCATATGCATATATGCCACGGCAGTTTTCGTGCCGCCGCCGTCCCAGCCGGCCACATAAGCCATGATCGTATCCCCTTTAAAGCACCCGGCTTTTGGAAAGCTGCTCTACCGCCCGGCGCACAAATCCGTTTTGTTCCCCAAGCGCCTTCACGGCGGACGCGTAATCCGCCTGGGACAAGGCCATCACGATGGCCGCCTTGGTATTGCCGTTCGCTTTGTGCAAAAGCGCCTCGGCGGCGGCCCGGTCATCCAGGTTCAGGGCATACTTCACAATGCGCACGGCCCGGTCGGTAAGCTTGTTGTTGCTGGGCCTCATATCCACCATCAGATTCTTGTATACCTTCCCCAACTGCACCATGGACAGGGTGGAAAGCATATTCAGCACCATCTTGGTGGCGGTTCCCGCCTTCAAGCGGGTGGAACCGGATAAAATCTCCGGCCCGGTAGGCACCTCTATGTTCAGGTCCGCATGGCGGGAAATGACGGAGCCCACGTTGCAGCTTAGGGCGATGGCATATGCCCCCTGCTCCCTGGCATAGTCAAGCGCCCCCACGCAATAAGGGGCATACCCGCTGGAGCTGATAGCCACCAGCACATCCTTGTGGCTCAGGCCGTTTTTTTCCATATCCGCCCGCCCAAGGCCGGACGAATCCTCCGCGCCTTCAATGGAAAAGCGCAGCGCCGTATCGCCGCCGGCAATGACACCCACCACAAGACCATTCTCCACGCCAAAGGTAGGCGGGCATTCGGAGGCATCCAGCACCCCCAGGCGGCCGCTGGTCCCCGCCCCGGCATAAAACAGCCGTCCGCCGGCCTTCAGGCGGGCAGAAATCACCTCTATGGCCATGGCGATTTGCGGCAGCGCGGCTTCAACAGCTTTCGATGCCTGCCTGTCGATATCATTCATCAGCGCGGCTGCCTGAAGCGGCGTCATATCATCCAGATTCAGGCTCTGTGCATTCACCTGCTCCGTGGAAAGCTGCTCAAAATTCATAACCCTCTTCCTTTCGCGCCCAAAGCCGCATAAGGCCCATAAAACTCCAAAACCTATTTCACCCTTTTGTAGCTGGCCGCCCACAGGGAGCGGTCCAGCACAGTCCTGGCTTCCTCATACTCCTGGGAGATCACGGCGGAAAAGAGCAGGTCCACCATATGCAGCATGGCAATGCGGGAAGACGTGGCCCCGGTGCGTACAGGCACTTCCGGGCAGGCCACGTGAAGCTGGATATCGCATCGCTCCGAAAGGGGATTGGGAGCATATTTCGTCACGGAAATGGCGGTGGCTCCGCCTTGCTTGGCCACCTGCAGCGTAGCCAGGGTATCGGCTGTCTGCCCGGAATACGAGAAGAACACCGCCACATCGCCCTGCGTAAGGCTTGCCGCACAAACCACCTGCACGTGCGGGTCCTGCGAAGTGAGGGAGACCTTGTCGATGCGCAGGAATTTGTGCTGTGCGTCCAGCGCCACCAGGGCGGAAATCCCCATGCCGTAAAAATCCACCCGCTTCGCCTTGTGAATGGACTGTACCGCCTTTTCCAGCTCAGCGTAGGACAAGACCTGCATCGTGCTTTGCAGACCGCTGATATTGCGGCGGGTGGTGTCCTCCATGATGTGGGCCAGATCGCTGCCCGCCTGCACATCGGTGTATGTCAGCGGGTTTTCCTTCTTCACCGCCAGGTTGGCGGACAGGGCCATGCAGAATTCCTTGAACCCTTTGTAACCGTTCAGCTTGCACAGCCGGACCACGGTGGTTTTGCTGGTCTGGCACGCCTTGGCTACCTCGTCGATGGGCGTGCCCATAAGCTGCATCCGGTGACGCAAAAAATAGGCGGCTACCCGCTGCTCTGCGGGGGAAAATGTGTCCATCAGCTCCTGCAGCTTGAGGATACAATCCGTCATACAGATTCCCCTTGCTTCTTATTCCGGCCGCTCCCTTGCGGCTTGTGCCATACGCGGCTTTCGGCCCTTTGATGCAGCCTTTATTGTATCATAGAAACGGAATTCCGCAATAAGTTACAAAAAAATTTTTGTATACAAAAAAAATAACATTTACTTTTTAGATGCATGCTGTTACAATAGGGGCAGATCGGTTCTCCCAGCGTTTGTTTCTGTACCCCGGTTTCCAGGCAGCCGCCGTATTTTCACAAAGCCTCTGTAATAAGGAGGGGACGCGTTTGAGTGAACGCGGGCAAAAAACCATCCTGGCCGTGGGGGCCCATACCGGGGATGCGCAGCTTACCTGCGGCATGCTTTTGGCAAAGCATGCCATGGCAGGCGACAAGGTGGTCATTGTGGATTTGACCGCCGGGGAGCGCGGCGCGCCCAAGGGCGTTTCCACCAGGGAATTCCGGCAGCAGAACGTGGCCGCCGCCGGGGATTTTGCCAAAATGCTGGGCGGGGAAAGCATCGTTATGGATATTCCCGACGGCGAGCTGTATCCAAATAAGGAGCTGGAGCTGCGCCTGTGCGGGATCATGCGCGAAAAGCAGGTGAACGCCGTATTGTACCACTGGCAACATAGCCTGCATAAGGATCACATAGCCGCGCATACCATTACCAAAAACGCCATCTTTTTTGCGTCTCTGCCTACCTATGATCATCCTCTGCCCCCGGCCCCTGTCGGCCGCGCCATGTACGCGGAAAACTGGGAGGACGCGGAGGGTTTTTCACCCTACTTCTATTTTGATGTGACCGATGCCTTCCCGCTATGGAAGGAAGCCATCAAATTGCTCTGGCTGGCCGAGCATTCCCCCAGCTTCAAATACCTGCGGTATTACGAGGCGCTGAGCATCACCCGCGGCGCGATCATTGGCCGCGATCACGCCAGTTGCTTCGGTACGTCGGATTTTGGCAAACGGCAGACATTGGATCTTTTGTAAAACGCGTACGGTAGACCCAGATACATCC
>JAEWWY010000048.1 GCA_023458835.1 Bacillota bacterium | reverse complement strand
GATCTCCGCTGCGGCGCCCCTGGTGGCCCTTTTGCAGGGATATGCCCAGGCGCCCCTGCTGCCCTTTTTGGTGGCTGGCAATGTGGTGCTGGTGCTGCTCAACGGCCTTGTGCCCGGACCCGGATTCCGAAAATCGGGGAAAATTTCCGTTATTTCCTGGATCCTTTCCGGCATTCCGGGAAGCGCCATCAAGTATTTGGTGATCGCGGCCGGCATGGCGCTTATGCTTTCCTCCGCACAGGGAAAGACATTTTATGCCATGCTGGCCACAGGAGCGCTGCGGCAGATACAGCAGCTCATTACCGCCCTGGTGGCCATGGTTTTGGCATCCCTTACGCTGCCCAGGCTTAAAAAAGCTGCCGGATTATAAGAAAACGGCTAAAACATACCGGGCTTCCGTTTTTCGGAAGCCCGGTATGTTTAAAATCTTGTACAGCTTGGCCGGTCCCTGCCTGTTCGTTCCACCCGATAAAATCCAATGAGGTTGCTGGGCCGGGACTGCATATAGACGCTTTTTACATCCTGGGCATTGTTCATTTCAAAACGGACGGAGAGGCCGCAGCCTACGGCTACGTCCCGGGGTGTGGCAACGATGCTGGTTCGCACGCCCGCCCGTTTCAGGGCCGACTCAAAGCGCAGCACCTGCTGCCGGGAGCGGAAGGCAGCAATGCCGAAAATCTCATTCATAGGGTTAAATCCTCCTTCCCTCTTCATATAGTATACGGTCAAGAAGCGCCGCGTGCGCGTAAAACCAGGGAAGAGAGGCCGGACGATGATCTATTTGGACAATGCAGCCACCAGCTTTCCCAAGCCGCCGCAGGTGGTCCGGGCCATGGCGGGAACGCTGAACCGCATCGGCGGGAATCCCGGCCGGGCAGGACACCGCATCTCGCTGGCCGGCGGGCGTGTGCTCCGCGCCTGCCGCGACCATCTGGCGGAAATGTTCCGCATGGAAAAGCCGGAACATGTGATTTTTACCAGCAATTGCACGGACAGCCTCAATCTGGCCATCCGGGGCAGCCTGTACCAAGGAGATGAGGTCATTGTGAGCCACAGCGAGCACAACGCCGTGATGCGGGTGTTGTCCGGCTATGAGCGGCAGGGGATGATCTCGATCAAGGTTTTGATGCCGGGGCAGGACGGGCTCCTCCAGCCCCATCAGTTGCAGAGCATGCTTGGGCCCAGAACCGCGCTGGTGGTGCTCAACCATGCCTCCAACGTAACCGGCGTAGTGCAGCCGGTAAGCCGCCTGGGACTCATATGCCGGGAAAACGGTATCCCTTGCCTGATCGATGCGGCCCAGACGGCAGGCGTGCTGGATGTGAGCCCCAAGGCGCTGAACGCGGACATGGTGGCCATGGCGGGGCACAAGGGCCTGTTGGGCCCCCATGGCACAGGCGTATTGCTGCTGGGCCAGGGGATGATGCCGCGGCCCTTCAGGGAGGGTGGGACGGGTTCCCGCTCGGAGAGCATGCTCCAGCCGGATGACTTGCCCGACAGGTACGAAAGCGGCACCATGAATTTGCCCGGGATCGCGGGGCTGCTGGCAGGCGCGCGGTTTGCGGCCAAGCACATGTGGGAGATACGGGAATATGAAGAGCAACTGATCCAGAGGCTCCGGGATAATTTGAAGGATATTGAGAATGTGATTGTTTACGGCGAAGAAAACGCCCCCAGGGTGGGCGTGGTGAGCTTCAATGTGAAAGGCATGGAAAGCGGCGAAGTGGCGGATGGCCTGGACAGGGCAGGGTTCGCCTTGCGGGGCGGTCTGCATTGCGCCCCCAGCATACACGGCTGGCTGGGCACCGTGGATACGGGCGCCGTTCGGGCCAGCGTAGGCATTTATAATACGGAGCAGCATGTGGATGATCTGACGGCGGCGGTGGCGAAGATTGCCAGGGGCAAATACTAAATGGTATCCTCTTTCGTATGCCTGATCTTGGACAAGAGGGCAAGGCTCAGACACAATACCCCGGGAACGGGATAGTAGGGAAGCCTTGTGATATAGTACAGCAGCAAAAGGCCCATACCATACCAGAAGTACCGGCGGGACCGATGCGGGGCCAGAATGTGGTTCAGCCATGTCTGAATGCCCGCATGGCGCTTTTTGCGGGCGCCCAGGGCCACAAGCTGCTCATCGGTGACCGGGGAGGCAGCCCCTGCCAGCCGGATCAGCCGCTCCTTTCCAACCACTTTGACAGGTGGATCCGCCAGGCCCAATTGTGTCTGAGCGGCGCTGTTTAAAGGCGAGGCGGTGCATAACACACATCTTACGGCGTTATGGCTGAGGCATGCCCGCTGTGCCTCGATGATATCCTGCGCGCTTACGGGGATGGATGGATGATGGTTCAGGCAGCGGACAAGTATCGGTTCCCCCTCCAGCCGGCATAAGACGCCATCTTCCGTGATGCGCTCCAGCCGCAAGGGATGGGCCAGTGTAAGCCATAGGGAAGCCTGGAAATGGGCTTGCCGCGGCGGGGTGAGGGGCAGGGCGTCCAGCGCCATTTCCCCGCCGATGCGCTGGCGCAGCGCCTGCTCGCGGCGGGCTACGGTCTTTCGCTTGCCAAGGCGGATGGCCAGGCTTACCAACAGGAAAAAGGCGATGCCGGCAAGCAGCGCGGCCAGGGTAACGCCCCAGAGGAACACGAACCAAAGGACGCAGCAGATCAAAATCAGCAGGCGCAGGCCCAGGGAGTCCAGGGTGCCGCCCAGGCGTGTTTTTTCAAGATATTGCTGCATAGGACAAGCTCCTTTCGCAGATAGCATACAAGGTTCTTTTATGACATTCCGGGCTATGGGGAATCCAAAGGGGCTTTGCCGCTTTGGCAGGAGTGCGGAGGGTGGAGCCCTTTATGCTATTTTCTGCCGGCGGCCCTTTTCCATCCGGCTTCCATAGGGTATAATAAAGTGGAAAGGGGGCGCTTGGTTGAAACCGGAACGGATCGGTTTGATGGGGGGATCGTTCAATCCCATTCACCTAACCCATGTGGCCGTGGCAAGAAAAGCCATGGTGGAAGCGGCACTGGACAAAGTGCTTTTTTTGCCCACAGGCAACCCGCCTCACAAAAGGGAAGGCCTGGCGCCGGCCCGGCAGCGGTTTGAGATGGTGCGGCTGGCACTGGCGCGGGAGTCAGGTTTTTTCCCCTCAGATATAGAAATGAACAGAAACGGCACAGTTTATACAGTGGATACTTTGGTGCTGCTTCATGAACAGATGCCGCAGGCGGAATTTTATTACATTATCGGTGAGGATACGCTGTACGATCTTATCAACTGGCGGGAACCCGAACGCGTATTTCAACGGTGTGCCTTCCTGGTATGCCCAAGGCCGGGGGCCGGGAAAGGCGCCCCTTCCCAGGCTGTGCGGGAGGAACTGAAACAGCGCGGCGCAAGGTTCACATACCTTGGCGCCGCGGCGGGAGATGTATCCTCTACTCTGCTGAGAGCACGGCTCGCAGCCGGGGAGGAGCCGGAGGGAATTCATCCGGCGGTGACGGAATATATCCGGATCATGGGCCTGTATGGCGTGAAGGCAAGCCCGGCCGGATTTGCCCCTTCCATGGACAGGCTGATGGCCTCCATGGGCTTGAAGCGTTTTGTCCATACGCTGTGCGTAGCTTATGCGGCCCGCCGCCTGGCGTCACTGCATGGGGAGGAGGAAGAAAGGGCGGCCCTCGCCGGGCTATTGCACGACTGCGCCAAGGGGATGGACCTACACACCTTGCAGGCGTATGCCAGGGAGCATGGCATGAAGGTGGATGGCACCATTCTTGCCTCCGGCTCGCTGCTCCACGCAGCGGTTGGCGCACACATGGCACGTCATACATATGGCGTTGCGGACGGGGAGGTGCTGTCTGCCATCGCCAGCCATACGCTGGGGAAAGTGCCTATGACGGCATTGGAAATGATCGTATACCTGGCGGATAAGATCGAGCCGGACCGGGAAGACTATCCTGGGCTTTGTGAGATCCGCCGCCTGTCGGAAACAGACCTGATGGGCGCGGTATTGATGTCTCTTGAAAAAACGGCGGGCTATGTTTTGGACCGGGGAAAATCGTTGCATCCCGCCACGATACGTACCATAAACTGGTTAAGGGAAACCCAAAAAACGAGCGTGTGAATGACACCAAGGAGGAGACCGCATGACGGAAGGGACGCTGGCACTCACGATCGCAAACATTCTGTATGACAAAAAGGCGCGGGACATTGTGGTATTGGAGGTTGGGCATTTGACCATCCTCACCGACTACCTGGTGATCGCCACAGGGCGCTCCGCCATACAGGTAAAAGCACTGGCGGAGGAGGTGGATGACCGCCTGGCGGAAACGGGCACTGTTTTGCGCCGAAAGGAAGGCCATAACGAGGGCCGCTGGATCGTGATGGATTATAGCACGGTCATGGTGCACATTTTCCATCAGGAGGAAAGGGCTTTCTATAATCTGGAGCGGCTGTGGGAGGATGGGCATAACCGCATGATACTGCCCTTCCAG
This sequence comes from Bacillota bacterium, assembly GCA_023458835.1. Classification (GTDB taxonomy): domain Bacteria; phylum Bacillota; class Clostridia; order Christensenellales; family Aristaeellaceae; genus JAEWAH01. Next base: position 3,867 of record JAEWWY010000048.1, on the reverse strand, counting down.
CAGGAGAGCGTATAAAGAAACATGTATTTACATCGGATGGGAATTGTGGTAATATAAGGCTGACCGTCCATTGAGAAGACCGGATTTGCATTTTCATCTGTATGGTGATTCCATGAGCGCTTCAGAGGAAGCGCTCTCCACGCGGAGAGCGCGGGTTGCAACTGACACAAAAGCAAAAATGCTTCTGCTTTCCTGTAGTGCGTAAAAAGCATGAAGGCTGACAGGCCTGGAGCCGGGAAGGGGCAATGCATAGTGGAAGCCAGAATCATGCCACGGAATCTTATGGAGGAACTGGTGGACAGCAGGCTGGATGAATACATGCGGAGCGAAGCTGTCTGTTCATGTGAGCGCTGCCGGGCGGATGTGATGGCGCTGGCCCTGAACAACCTGCAGCCCAGATACGTCGTCAGCGTCAGTGGTGAGGTCTATTCCCGCTACGATGCCATAAAGACGCAATTTCAGGCGGATGTTATCACAACCATTTTATGCGCCATTGCGGTGATCAATAAAAAGCCCCGCCATGACGGGGAGCATATGGCGACGGCGCCCTGAATTTTGGGGAAAAATGCGCTGGAGCTTGACAGGCATTTTATGTAATGCTATAGTATCCACTGAAAACAAACACAAGGAGGTGAAGCGCATGATCCGTAAGGAGGCCATGAAGGATTCCAGCATATGGCAAAACATTGGGGAAGTGGCAATTCAGGCAGGTATCCTGGCATTGCCCGTGCATTCGTATGCCCTTTTGCGGCGAAAATTGCGCTTCCCCGCCGGTGTTTTAACTGCTGACCCTCTTTAAGAGAGGGTGGCTGATGACGCCTGTTCACCGGGAGCGGCAAACGCTGCTCCCGGTTTTTTGTGTTCACTGATCTTATGGAAGAGGATGGTTGACATGCAGGAAATGAAAAGATGCACCTGGTGGAATGGATTCCGCGCCGTGGCCGGGCTTTCCGCCCGCCAGGTTTTTGATGGAAACCTTTTCCAGGTGCTGAGCGAATATGCGATACGGTTCATGCAGTTTTTGATGCTGACGCTGATTTGGCATTCCCTGGCGGCGGGAGGCGCCGGCCTGGGTGAAATGAACCTTGACCAATTGCTCACCTATACGCTGATGGCCTCGGTTTTGCGCCAGCAGTTGGAAATTCTTACCCCCGCCACCTCCGCGCTGTGGGAAGGCTCCATCATCGGCCGGTATACGCGGCCCATGAATGTTTTGCAAAGCCTGATGGCGGAAACGATCGGCCGCTGGTGGGTGCCGGTATTTTTGATGTACAGCCTGCCCGTATGGCTCCTATCGCCTTTGATGGGCATCCATCCGCTGCCATACAGTGCGGCCCACGGATTGCTGGCCCTGATAAGCCTTGCGCTCAGCGCCTCTTTGGGATTTGCGCTGGATTTTCTGTTTGCCGCCTTGGCCATGCGCATGAAAAACGGTTGCTGGGCGGTGACCCAGGTGCGGGAGGCGCTGTTCGAGCTTTTGTCCGGGGCGCTGATTCCCTTTTCCCTGATGCCCCTGCCTGTTGCCCGCATCCTTCAATGGCTGCCCATGGGCTCCATTGCCCACGCACCGCTGACACTGTATGTGGGTCGGGGGGACCCGGTGGCGCTTATCGCTTTGCAGGCGGGCTGGAACCTGGTTTTATGGCCTCTGGCCCGGTATGTGTTCAAAAAAAGCGAGGAAAGGATGATCTCCTATGGCGGATAAGGTCAAAACGCTCTTTCGCCTGTTTAAAACTTATGGGAAAATGGACCTGATGTGGTTTTTACGGGATACCAAGTACTGTCTTTTACAGATCGTCACGGACTTTGTCAGCACCGGGGCGGCCTTGGCGGGGGTGTTTGTGCTGGCCCGGCGGTTCGGCAATATTGGGGGTATGACCCAGGACCAACTGCTTTTCATGCTGGGCTACGCCATGCTGGGCGATGGCATATTCTCGCTGTTTTTTATCGGGTACAACGCGGGGCAAATCAGCCGGACCATTGGCCGGGGCCAATTGGACCACAGCATGATCCAGCCGGTGCCCCTATGGATGCAGCTTGTGACAGGCGGCTTTTCTCCCGTATCCGGCTCCGGCATCCTGCTTTGCGGAACAGGCCTTACTGTTTACGCCGTCAGCCTCCTTGGGACGGCCATTACCTTTGGATGGGTGCTTCTTCTGGTATTGAGCCTGCTGGCCTCCGTGGCGATCTTCCTGGCCTGCGTATTCCTTATCTCCTGCATTGCCTTCTGGGCGCCGGTGGCGGCGGAGGAATCGGCTTCGCTGGTGCATGGGATGTTCGGCTCCTTAAAGCGTTATCCCCTGGGAGGGATGGGCATAGGCTGGCAGGCGGTTTTCTGTTCCCTGGTTCCCGTGGGATTGGCCGGCTGGTTCCCCAGCCTGTGGCTGATGGACGGTGGCACCCCGGCGCCCTTTTTCCCTCTCTTGACCTTTGTGGTGGCATCAATCTTGGGATTTTTGGCCGTAGGGCTGTTTCGGAAAGGAATGAAGCATTATGCAACATGCGGTTCACCCCGGTATTCCGGCTTTGGACATCGCTAATGTCAGCAAGATCTATACCCAGTGGCAGCGTTCCGGCCAATGGAAGGATATTGTGAAAAACCTGATTCATCCTGAAAAGAAGGAGGTCAGGGCACTGGATCAGTTGTCCCTTCAGGTGAAAACGGGTGAGTTCGTGGCCTATGCCGGTGCCAACGGTGCAGGCAAAAGCACCACCATCAAGATCCTCTCCGGCATATTGCAGCCCACCGTGGGCCAGGTAACGGTTTTGGGCATGTCTCCCGCAAGGGACCGGGTGGCGCTGATGAAGCGCATCGGCGTGCTGTTTGGCCAGCGTACGGAGCTTTGGTGGGATCACCCCGTGATCACCAGCTATGCCTGGAAAAAGAGCGTGTGGAACATCCCGGAGGAAGTGTACAAAGAAAACCTGGCCATGGTCACGGAGCTTCTGGATTTGAAGGATCTTTTGAACACCTTTGCCAGGGAGCTGAGCCTGGGGCAGCGGATGCGGGCGGACCTGGGGATGCTGCTTTTGCACAGCCCGGAGGTTTTGTTCCTGGATGAGCCAACCCTGGGGCTGGATGTGCTGGCCAAGCGGCAGATGATCGAATTTCTCAAAAAGGTGAACCGCGAGCAGGGCACTACGGTGATCGTTACCAGCCATGACATGGACGACCTGGAGGCCATGGCCCAGCGGATCATCCTTTTGTCCAGCGGGAAAATTGCCTTTGACGGTGACTTCCAGGCATTGCGCCGCGTTCAGGGCGGCTTTACGCGCCTTTTGGTCAGCGGCCCGGAAAAGCCGCCCGAGTGGCCGGGGATGGAGTGGATCGCGACCAGGGACAGCGTGCACGAGTATGCCTTCCAGCAATCGGATATTGAATTTTCGCAGGTGCTGAAGACCCTGGCGGGCACGCCGGGGATCACCGACCTGGAGATGCGCAAAGCGCCCATTGAGGAAGTGGTGGCTTCGCTGTACCTGGCATGGAAAAAGGAAACGGCGTGAATGCTTTGGCCCCGGAACGCAAGTTCCGGGGCCAAATTCACCGGTAAGGGCATATCTTTTGCTTTATCACAGGTTGATTCCGCATTTTCCTGGAAATATTTGCGTTTTCTTTGTATAATGGACTTGTTGGATGACTTGCTTTGCTCGATAAATAGGAATTTGTCGGATAGTTTTAGCTACGGATTATGTATATAATGCACAGGAGGTAATATGTATGGATTATCACCTGCTCGGCTTTTTCAGCGGATTTCCCAACCATCGCTTTCCCCGTGATGTGGCTAAGCGGCTTAGCGAAGAATTGACAAATCGCGAAAGCCTTGTCTTTGTGAGTGCTTGGCCGGCGGATTACGCAAGGAATGACAG
>JAEWWY010000047.1 GCA_023458835.1 Bacillota bacterium | reverse complement strand
CAGCACAGTAGGATTGAAAGTTTTTATTGCCATCCTCACAAGGTAAGCGCAGGGCGGAGGCCTGCTTCCATGCGGGACCCATCGGCACAGCAATGCCTTCCATTCGCATGAACCCGCCCATGCCCGTAAAAATGCCCCTTTCGCAACTTACTTGCTGCGAAAGGGGCATCCTTATTTCTCCCCTACCCTGTCAGGGGATTCAAAAGGGATGATGTCCGGGGAAACTTTCCCCAGCCTTGCTTAATAGTTGGTCAGGTTATACAGCTCAATAGCGTCATTGGCCAGCTTGACCAGTTCCTCAACGCCCTTCTCGGCGGTAAGCTGTCCCAAGAACACCTTCTCCGTAACTTCCTCCACATACTGGCGGACTTCCGGGAACACACTCAGCATGGAGCCCACATATTCCGGCCCGGAGGCATGGAGCTGATCCAGCGCGGTCTGGAATTGGGGATACTTGGCGATGTTGCCCTTGAAGGTATCGGTTTCGTGGGCGCCCATGTTGATGGGGAAATAGCCGGTGATGGCATTCCAGAAAGCCTGCTCATCCGGGGAAACCATGTACTTGATAAATTCCCAGGTAGCCGCCTTCTTGGCATCGTCGCCCCTGTCGATCATCCACAGGCAGCCGCCGCCGGTAGAAACGCCGCCCTTATCCTCATTGTTCACATAGGGGAAGAAGGCCGTGCCCACTTCAAAGGCATCGCCCACGTTGGCCAGCACGCCGGCCAGGTTCGCGGTGGAAGCCAGGAAGATGGCGGTGGTGTTGGCAACGAAGGCAGCGCGGGCCTGGGACGTGCCGCCGCGCTCAATGTAGGTGGTATCCTTGCTGGCAGCCAGCTTCTCCCACATTTTGAAGATGTCCAGCGCGGCGCCGTTATCGCCGAAGCTGACGGAGGTGGCATAGCCCTGGCGGCCGTTTCCGTTGTTCACGTATTCGCGGCCCATCTTGCCCGTCCATTGCTCAAAGAACCAGCCGTAGTTGCTGAACATGAAGCCGTAGCGGGCCACGGAGCCGTCAGCGTTGTAGGTGGTCAGCTTGGGCGCGATTTCCAAAATTCCTTCCACAGTGGTGGGAACCTCGGTGATGCCGGCCTTGTCAAAGGCCGTTTTGTTGTAATACATCAGCGGTGTGGAGCAGTTGAAGGGCATGGCGTTGATTTTGCCGTCCACCGTGTAATAAGCCAGCAGGTTCGGCTCGATCACGGAGGTGTCCCACTTTTCAGCATCGATGAACGTCTGAATCGGCACGATCCAGCCGCTGTCGATGATAAAGCGGGAGCCGATCTCGTAGGATTGGACGACGTCGCAGGGAAGCTGGCCCATGCCGGCAGCCTTCAGCTTGTTGATGGCATCGTCATATTCCCCCTGATACTGGGCATCCACAAAGATCTTGTCCTGGGAAGCGTTAAAGTTGTTTACCATCTTCACGATGGCATCCGCGTTGGTGCCTGCCAGGGAATACCAGAAGACGATTTCCGTCTTGCCCTCCGCCGCCATGGCAGAGGAGCCCAGGGAGAGTACCATCAGAAGACTGAGCAGCAGGGACAGGAATTTTTTCATGGCAATGGCTCCTTTCTAGTAGGTGGGTAATGTTGTATGGCAACGCCCCAACAGCGTTACGCCCTATCCTTTGACCGCTCCGGCCATCAGGCCGTTGATCAATTGCTTTTGCATGAATACGAAGATGGAGAGGGATGGGATCACTACCACCACAACGCCCGCCATCATCAGGCCGATCTGCTCCGAATCGATATCGTATAGCTGGGAGATGCCGATTTGCACCGTCCGCACCCTGTTGGAGTCGGTCACCAGCAGCGGCCAGAAGTATTGGTTCCATGTGTTCAGGAACACATACGCGCCCAGCGCGCCCAGGGCAGGCCTGGACAGGGGCACAACGATGGTGGCCAGAAAGCGCCAGTTGTTGCAGCCATCCAGCTTGGCGGCCTCATGCAGCTCCTTGGCAAAGGTCAGATAATTTTGCCGCAGCAGGAACACGCCCATGGCCGAGCAGAGGTAAGGCACGATCAGCACCTTGTAGGTATCCCGCCAGCCCCAGGAGGAAACGGTCAGGTAATTGGCGATAATCGTCGTTTCCCAAGGCACCATCATGGTGGCCAGGATGCACAGGAACAAAAAATTGCGCCCGCGGAACTCCAGGAAGGAGAAGGCGAAGGCCGCCATGGAGCAGGTGGCCATCTGCCCCAGCGTCACAGCGGTGGAAACGACAAAGGAGTTCAAAATCGTCCGCGGGATAGGCGTCTTGGTAAAAACGTGGAGAAAGCTGATCAAATCGATGGTGGAGGGGAAAAAGCGCGTATAGATTTCATCCGCGGGCTTGATGCTTATCATCAAGGTATAAATCAGGGGCGTCATGATCACAAGTACGAGGGGTATATTCAGGCATAGGCGGCCGCAGCGCAAAAACGCTTCCCGCTGCCGGCGCGAAAGGCTGTTGAACATCAGTAATGCACGCTCCTTTTCTCCATTCTGAACTGAATCAGCGTAATGATAAGGATGATGGCGAACAGGATGATGGAGCGCGCCGCCGCGGAACCGAAGCGGAAATTCCGGAAGGCATCCAGATAGATGGAATAGACGATCACGTTCGTCGCCTCATTGGGGCCGCCCTGGGTGAGCAGCCGTATCTGCGTAAAGGACTGGAACGCGCCGATGACGTTGATGACGATCTGGAAAAACAGCGTAGGAGAAAGGCAGGGCAGCGTGATGCTGAAAAATCTGCGCCAGTAGCCCGCCCCGTCGATGGAGGCGCTTTCGTACAGCTCCTCCGGGATATTGCGGAGCCCCGCCCCGATAAAGATAAAGTTGATGCCGCTGGTCAGCCATACGGTGAGCAGCGCCATGATGGGCAGCGCCCATACGGGATCGGAGGTCCATGTGTTCTTCGTGCCCAGAACCGCGTTTAAAAGGCCGATGGAGGGGTGCAGGATCATCCGGAAGGACATGGCCGCCGCCGCGGAGGCAATGGCGATAGGCATGGCATAAATCGCCGTGGCGAAGGTCTTGCCGGGGAATTTTCCCACCGTCATCAGGCTTGCGGCAAGGCCTATCAGCAGCCCGCCCACCGATACCATCACCACAAACTGGGCCGTTACCCAAAGGCTGTTGAGAAATGACGCGCTGTACTTGCCAAAAAGAATATCATAATAGTTTGTAAGCCCATAGAAAATTTTTGCCTGGCCGAGTTTATCGGTCAGAAAGGTGCTCAGGTAGACGGTCTTAAAAAAAGGAAAGTATAGAAAAATAATGAATACGAGCAAAGCGGGCAATAAAAAAATATATGGCTCCACGTGCTCATAAAACGTTTTTTTCCGCCTTTTCCGCCGGGTGGGGTGAATAAGCTCCTGCCTGGCATGTACCATTTACGCACGGCTCCTTTGTTCTGAATATTCAATTTTCATATGGTCAGGTGTCTTATATTAGCATTTTTGCTCCATAATGTCAATCATTGATAGGAATGACTTTTCCGGGTATGATCCAAAACGCTCCCGAGGCCTCACGGCAGCCGTGAGGCCTCGGGATAATTTATGGGAACCATTTGGCGCCGCGGAGGCGGGTTTTTCTACGGGGACCCGGCTACTTTATGCCGTACAGTATCCCGATAGCCCCCACCATAAAAGGCAGCCTCAACGCCCTGGGAATAAAAGCGGCCTTGCTGGTATCCGCAAAGTGCGCCTCCCATATGCCCTCGGCCTTCAGGCTTTGCACAAACTCCTCCATGTCCCCGTAATAGGAGCGCAAAAGGAATAAATCCTGAAAAACAAACCTGCCGCCTTTCTTTACAACGCGAAGCGACTCCTTCACCACATCCCTTTTGTTCAAGGTGTCACGCACCTCATGAAAGGTAAGGTTGCTGACCACCAGGTCAAAGGAACCATCCTCAAAGGGCAGCTTCGAAGCGCTTGCCCGGACAAAGGCTGTGCGCGCGCCTATGCCCTCCATCGCGCAGTTTTCCTCGCATCTTTTCTTGGAATAGCCCCAGGAGCCGCCCCAGTAATCCGCGCCGGTGATCCTGGCCCGGGGATGCTTCTTCGCCAGCTTCACCGCAAGCAGCCCGCTGCCGCAGCCTACATCCAGCGCTTCCCCGTTCCCATCCCAATCCACTTTGGATACAAGCTGGTCCAGAACCTTGTTTTGCACGCCGCCGCCCTTATCCGAGAAAAGATACCTTGCCCTGCAAAAATAATAAACGCACACGAGGAAAAAGGCGGCAAGCACAGCCAGCGCAACCTTCGCCGCCAGCCATCCTACCGCAAACACCCACAGGGCCGCATCGGCAAGCCCGAAGGTCATAAAGAAAAGAAGCATTTTCCGCACAAGCTTCGTGGATACCCAATTCCCGTAATCGGGCTTCTTTGATACCGTTTTCATTTTCCCTTCCCCATTCCTATTCCTTTGATTGAAGTATATTCCTCCAGCCGCCATACACGAAAGGCAGGAACTCCTTCATGTGCGCTGCCGCCTGTTCCATGGTCTCGTTTGATCTAAGCATCTGCTCCATGCCGCTCACGTAAAACCCCGCCACGGAGCGCAGGAAAGCCTTGGAAAGCTTTGCTTCCGGCGCGGCGACTGCCACCCAGCCGCCCAGGACATCAGCCAACGAATCTGTGACATCGTTTTGAAATTCCGAAAGCGTTGAGCCTGCCGCCTTATAGAAAAGCAGTTGAAAGTCCTCCCGGTGTCCAAACAGAAATTTGCCAAAGGCGGTCATGATCTGCCCCTGTGCCTCCAAGGTGTAGCCGGCGGCGCTTTTTTGGCTGTTTGCTGCGTGAAGATGTGCAAAGCCTTCTCGCACCTTCATGAGTGTAGGTTCCACCACCGCGCGGAACAGCGCGTCCTTATCCTGAAAGTAGTGATACAAATTGCTCTTGGATGTCTTCGCCTTTGCGGCAATCGCCCTGATGGAGCCATTCTCATATCCGTTCAAAAGGAACTCCTCCCTGGCCGCCGCAAGGATGCTTTCCCGCACTTCCTCTTTGGGTATTTGCACGCGTCACACTCCCGCATCATGATAAAAGGACGGCGTCCTTTAATGGACAGTGTACTCTTTTAAAATCTGCCTGTCAAGTTTTTACACAAAATTTTTCCATATCTTGCGCCTTCCTCCCGGCTATGTTAGAATACAAAGCAATTCCACATCCAAAGGCAATGAAAAGAAGAGTAGGTACCGGACGCTTTTACAGAGAGCCCTGCCGCTGAAACCGGGCAAAGCAAACGGTTTCCGAACATGGTCTTGGAGC
>JAEWWY010000046.1 GCA_023458835.1 Bacillota bacterium | reverse complement strand
CCTGATGATCGCGGGGGCGGCCACGCTGCTCATTACCATCAACATACTGCCCCGGTTCGGCAACTTCTTTCAGGCATTGCGGTACGGCAGCTTTCAGATGTCCAGCATCATGACGACGACCGGATATGCCACCACAGATTTCAACCTTTGGCCCCAGTTCAGCCGTGTTATATTGGTTTTGCTGATGTTTATCGGCGCCTGCGCCGGGTCTACCGCCGGCGGCCTGAAGGTGGTCCGCGCCATACTGCTTGGGAAGCTGGGCCTGCGCCAGATCAGGCAGACCTTCCGGCCCCGCAAGGTGGAGGTGGCGCGCTTTGAGGGCAAGGCGGTGGATGAGGATATGCTCAGCCAGGTGGCCGTGTTCTTTTTCGCATACGTGCTGCTGCTGCTTGCAGGCACGCTTTTGATTTCCCTGGACAACCTGTATGATCTTGAAACCAACTTTACCGCCGCCCTTACCTGTATTTCCAACGTGGGTCCGGGCCTTGGGGCGGTGGGCCCCACGGGCAGCTTTGCGGGGTACAGCGGGTTTTCCAAAATCGTGCTGTCCGTTATTATGCTGGCGGGACGGCTGGAGCTTTTTCCGATTTTCGTCTTGTTCTATCCTGCGGTGTGGAAAAAACAGTAATAGTCAACATCCAAGGCGTGGGGAGCTTCTTTCAATGGGAGCTCCCCACGCCCTTTTGGTACTGAACGGCTGGAACGCTGTCACGTTTTGTTCAAAAGCCTGATCACGTCCTTTTTACTTCCGGCGATGATCAGGTGATCGCTTTCTGAGAACATATAGCCGGCTTCAGGCGTTTGGGAAAAGCCATTGCGGCCCTTGACGCCTATGATACCTACTTTATATTCTGTGCGGACGGCCACTTCCCGGATGCTTTTGCCCAGCCAGCTTCGAAGCGGCGGCACTTCGGCGATGCAGTAATCCTCGGCCCACTCGATGTAGTCAAACGCGTGGCCCGCGCTGTGCTTGATGGCGGTGCGGTTTGCCACCTCCTTTTCGGGATAGATCACCTCATCCGCGCCGTTGCGCAGGAGAAACTTGGCGTGGATGTCGCGGTCAGCCTTGGCAATGACGCGCGCCGCGCCCATTTCCTTTAATAGGGAGGTGATTTCCAGTGAGGACTGGAAGTGGCTTCCGATACAAACAAAGCAGAGATCGAAATTGCGCACGCCCAAGGCCTCCAGCACGCGCTGATCGGTGCAATCGCCGATCTGGGCGGAGGTAACCAGGGGGGCCAGGGCGTTGACGCGCTCCTCATCGGTATCTACCGCCATCACTTCGTCGCGAAGCTCGGCAAACTTCATGGCCAGATGCCGGCCAAACCGCCCCAGGCCAATGAGCAGAATGGATTTCATGCTCCCTCTCCTTATCTTATCCTACAATCATTTTGTCAATGGGTCTTTTCGTGTTCAGCCCATTTTGCGGATGGGTGAAAGCCATCAATACCGATATGGCGCCCACCCGTCCCAGGTATACCAGCAGGGATATGATGGCCCTGGCCGCAGGATTCAGTGATGGTGTGATGCCCGTGGTCAGCCCCACAGTGCTCAGGGCCGAAACCACCTCAAACGTCACATCCTCCATTACAAAGGGCTGCATGGCTGCAATGGCCATGACTGCCAGCAAGGAGGTGGCGATATAAATGGTGGCGATGGTGAAAGCCTTGCGCGCTGTGCCCGCGTCCAGCCGCCGGCCCATGTAATTGATGTCCTCCCGGCCGCGGACAAAGGAAAAGGAGGCCAGAAACAGCACCAGCACTGTAGTGGTCTTCATGCCGCCGGCAGTGGAACCGGGGCTGCCGCCAACAGCCATCAAAAGTGTTATCAGAAGCTTTCCGCCGCCGGTGAGGCTGCTCATGCTGACAGTATTGAAGCCGGCCGTGCGGGGTGTGACGGACTGGAAGAAGCTGGCCAGGATTCTTGTGCCAAGGGGCAGGCCCTTTAAAGCATTGTCCCGCTCCAAAAAGAAGAACAGGGAGGCGCCGCTTATGATGAGGAAGGTGGTAAAGATGAGTACAGCCCTGGCGTGCAGGCTCATGCTGGAAAAGCGGAAGCGCTTGGCATATAGGTCCTCCCACACCACAAAGCCCAGGCCGCCGGTGACGATCAACGCCATAATGACCACATTCACCAGTATGTCGCCCTGATAAGATACCAGGGAGGAATAGGGGCCGAAGCGGCCCATGATGTCAAAACCTGCGTTGCAAAAAGCGGATACGGAATGAAAGATGCCGTAATAAATGCCCGTTGCCCAGCCCAATTGAGGGATGAAGCGTATAGCGAGCAGTACAGCCCCTGCACCCTCCAAAATAGCGGTGCCGATGAGCACGTGTTTGAGCAAGCGAACGATGCCGCCCACCTGAAAGGTGCTTACGGATTCCTTCATCAGCCCGCGCTCCATCAGGCCAATGCGGCGGCCTATGAACATAGAAAACATGGTGGCCACCGTCATAAAGCCCAGGCCGCCTACCTGGATCAAAAGGAGGATGACTGTCTGACCGAATAAGGTGAACTGGGTATACGTATCGTAGACGATGAGCCCTGTGACACATGTGGCGGAGGAAGCGGTAAAGATGGCGTCGATCCAGGGGATGGGTATGCGGTCGCGGGAGGCTATGGGCAGGCGCAAAAGCGCCGCTCCCAGGAGGATCACCAGCAGAAAGCCAAGTGCCAGCACCTGGCCTTCATTTATTTTCTGCCTGTCAAGTACGCGGATGGACATGTTTCAACAACTCCATCATTTCAGTATCCCCCTTACCGGGGAGGACGTAATCAACACCGGTTTTCTTAAAAACCGGCAGGTAAACCGTGTTGGAGAGCCTGGCGGCGGTTTTGATGCCGTCATAACGTTGCTTGGCGGCGGCGCACAGCAGCAGGTTGTCCATGTCGCTTTTGGACAGCGCAAGCAAAAAACGAAAATCTCCCTCCCGGGGCAATGCAGGCGCATCCACTTCATCATAGTAAAAGCGGAACTCTTTGAGCCACGCCCTTGCGGAGGATATGTCCTCCTCCTGCCCGAAGAGCAGCGTTCCCAGCTCCCTGACGGGGGTAGTTTCCTCTGTTTGGCGATGAGGCATGCGGTCAAGTCCATCCATACCCAGATAACCGCATGCAAGCGCGAGGACAAACAGAAGGATCACGACCCAAGCCGGCATGGTTTTCACCTCCGGCGACCAGTATAGCAGCGCGAACATAAATGCAGGATTTAGACTGGGCGTTTTCGCATAAAAAATGTATTAAGATAAGCCTGATATGCCGCGCCAAGGGTCAAAGCACCAGTTCATGGCGCTTTTTGGAAGTTTTGGGCACCTGTTTATTCTCACAGCGCCCCTTGCGCCCGCCGCCCGAATGTGTCATAATGGAAACAAACGTTTGCTTACGGGGGATGCATGGAAGGGCTGAAGCGGGTATCGGTGCGGGATCTGGTGGAGTTCTCCATCCATGGGGAGGATATCCTGCCCGCCTCCGGTAAACAGGACATGCAGGCGGGGATGAAAGGGCATAAGGCGCGCCAGAGCCTGCTGGGGGAAGGCTGGCAGGCAGAGGTGCCGGTGAGCTTATCCATAGCCGCGGAGGGGATCGGTTTTTTGATCGCCGGGCGGATGGACGCATATTTTGATGCGGATATCCCCATCATCGAGGAATTGAAGCTGTCGTACGAGACCCATACGCCGCCGGAAGCTCCATGGCCGGCCCACCGCGCCCAGGCTGTGGTATACGGGCATTTGGTTTGCCTGGAAAAGGAAAAGGCTGCCGTATGCATCCGTGTGGTGTACGTGACCGATGCCGGCAAGCCGCGGGCTGTTTTTGAGGAGGAGAAAAGCGCCGCGGCGCTGGCGGCGGAGTTTCAGGCGCTGCTGGATGCCTTCGCGAAATGGGAGGCGATACAAAGGCGTCACCGCGCAAGGCGTGATGAAACTCTTTCGGCCATGTCCTTTCCTTTTGACAGTTACCGCCCGGGCCAGCGGGAGATGGCGGTGCAGGTGTTTACTGCCATCCGGCAAAAGCGGCGGCTGTTCGCCAGCATGCCTACCGGCACGGGCAAATCCGCCGCGGTGCTTTTTCCGGCCTTAAAGGCTTTGGGCCAGGGGCTCACCGGGCAAATTTTTTACCTGACCGCCCGCACCACCGCGCGGCAGGCGGCCTTGCAGGCCATCGGCCTGATGCGCCAGAGGGGCATGCATGTCCGCAGCCTTACCTTAATCGCCAAAGAGAAGCAGTGCCCCAAATTCACCCGCTGCCATCCGGACTTTTGCCAGCGGGCCAAGGGCCACTTCCTGCGGCTGCCGGACGCGCTTTCGGAGATCATGGAACAAACCGATTGGAATGGGCAGGCCATCATCGATGTGGCAGACAAGCATATGCTATGTCCATTTGAGTTTGCGCTGTCGCTCACCGAAATTGCCGATGTGGTGATCTGCGATTATAATTACGCCTTCGACCCCGCCGCACGGATCAAACGCATCTTTGAATGGCGTACGGATCTGACGTTGCTGGTAGATGAAAGCCATAACCTGGCTTCCCGCACGCGGGATATGCTCTCGGGCCTGTCGGACGGGCCATACCTTCGAGCCTTTCGCACCATGCTGGGGAAGTCCGCCGGGCGCAAGGGGCCGCTGTACAAGGCGCTGACCGGGGTGCTTACCCAGCTTCGGTCCATCCCCTTTGAGGAGGACGTGCAGGAAAAGGAGATCCCGTCCCTGCCGGAGGGGTTACTCCCCGCTATGCAGGCACTTTTGGAGGAAGTGATGGAATCCTTCGGGGATCCGCCCCCCGGTGAGGCGGGGCAGGCTCTGGGGGAAATCTATCAGATGGCCATGGGTTTTTGCGCCGCCGCGGACAGGGGCCTTGACAAATATGCACTGCTGTGCAAAAAGCAGGGCAGGGAACGGGCGGTCAGGCTCTTGTGCCTGTCGGTGGCGGAACACCTGAAGGAGGCCACGAAAAAGCTGTCCGGGGTGGTCTGTTTTTCGGCCACGCTGTCGCCTCTTGCCGCCATGCAAAAGCTGCTGGGCGGCGGGGAAGAGGATGCCTGCTTTGCGCTGCCCTCTCCCTTCCCGCCGGAGAATTTGCTGGTTTTGCGCCATCGGGTGGATACCCGGTATGCTTTGCGCAGCGAAACGGCCTTTCAGGTGGCGGCGGCGGTGCTGCGTGCCTTTGCCGCCAAGCCCGGCAAATATATCGCCTTTTTCCCAAGCTACGCCTATTTGAAGCTGGTGGGGGCGGAGCTGTTAAAATCCAATCCGGCTTTGCCGCTGCTGGTTCAGGAGAACGGCATGGAGGAAGCGGCCAGGGAAACATTCCTTGCCCAGTTCACCGCGGACGAAAGACCTTTGCTCGGCCTGGCAGTGCTGGGAGGCGTGTTTGCCGAGGGCATCGACCTGCCCGGCGAACGCCTGCTGGGCGTAATGGTGACGGGCGTGGGCCTGCCCATGGTTTGTCCGGAGCAGGAAGCGCTGCGCCGCCACTATGAAAAGACCCTGGGTGACGGCTTCGCCTATGCCTACCGCTACCCGGGCATGCACAAGGTGCTCCAGGCCGCCGGCCGGGTCATCCGCTCCGAAACCGACCGGGGTGTGGTGGTGCTGATCGATCAGCGGTATTATCAAAAGGATTATCTTTCCCTCTGCCCGCCCCACTGGCGGTTCGAGGGGGATACGCTGGAGGGGTTCTGGCCCCAGGGGCTCCGGAGCCTTGGACCTTTGGAGGCATCCTCTCTTCTGTTAAAATTTAAATGATACGGCCCAGCCGTATCCATCCATGCGGCTTTATGTTTGCCGCTATGCTTGCTATACTATGCATATACTATTGCGTGCCCTTTTTGCTTGATATCCAAAGGAGGAAGGGATCATGAAACAGATCAGGGTATTGGTGGCTGCCATCCTGCTCGTATGCCTGCTGACCGAGGCGGTTCCCGCACCGGCGGAATCGGATTTCGGGGTGCTGTACCATATGCTCTTTCAGGCGGGAGCGTATGAAGACGCAATCCCCCCGCTTGTGAAAGCGGCGGAGGGAGGCTATGCCCTGGCGCAGAACCTTTTGGCGGATTGTTACCTGCTTGGAGTGGGCGTGGACGTGGATGAAGAGGCGGCGTTCCGGTGGAACTCGCTGGCGGCGGCGCAGGGGCTGGCCAAGGCGCAGCATAGCCTGGGCGCTTGTTACCAATACGGGTGTGGCACAGAGGAAAGCGGCGCCGATGCCTTCCAATGGTACATGCTGGCGGCAGAGCAAGGCAATGCAGACGCCCAAAATGACGCCGGTTACTGCTATCATGTGGGGTACGGCGTGGAACAAAGCTATGCCGATGCGGTGAAATGGTATACTCTAGCGGCAGAGCAGGGAAGCCCCTACGCGCAGAACAACCTGGGAAGCTGCTGCCTGTATGGGCAAGGCGTGAAAATGGATTACGAGAAAGCATTCAGGTGGTACATGCTGGCGGCGGAGCAAGGTTACAGCGATGCGCAGGTGAACGTCGGCTACTGCTATCATTATGGATACGGTGTAAAGCAAAGTTATGAGGAAGCGTTCAAGTGGTTCATGCTGGCGGCGGAGCAGGGTAACAGCGATGCGCAGGATTGGGTTGGGTACTGCTATCAAAGCGGAATGGGCGTAACGCTGGATTACGAAGCCGCTATGCAATGGTATATCCGTTCGGCGTGGCAGAACAATGCGTATGCGTATTATCACCTGGGTTTTTGCTACAATCAAGGGCAAGGGGCAGAGAAAAACCTTGAAGCGGCGGCGGAATGGTTTCAAAAGGCCGCAGAGCAAGGGGTGGCCCAAGCCCAATATGAGCTTGGCATGTGCTACTATCAGGGCAAAGGCGTGGAAAAAGATCTGGAAACCGCGAAAAGCTGGTTTGAGAAAGCCGCCGCACAAGGAACGATGGATGCGGAAAAGATGCTTCATGAGATAGAATGAGCCGCATCCCATGCGGCCGCCCAAGGGGAGAGGCATGAAGGCGCGGCCGGGCTTCCGCCGTGCTGCGCTTTGGCGGCGCCCCCCTTTCACAATATCGCTGTTACGGATGCTTAAGCGGACACTGGCAAATAAACCTGGAGGGCCAGAATTCATACAGGCTGACGCTCTCCACCACGGCGTGAAGGCCTGTAAACTGCTCCGCGACGATAGGCAGGGCCTTCAAAATAACCTCCGGCTCATCCATCATCAGCGTGGTATGGGCCGTCCACTCATGAGTCTTGATCCTGACATCCTCAAAAGGCTGCTGCAGCGCAAGCAATTCCAGGTTCACATCCGGGCCGAAGAACAGAACACTCAGGCCAAACAGGCCGATATGGTTGTAGGTGAGGGGAAAGCGGGGAACCCTGCGGCAAATGTCCTCCACCCGCTTTTGTATGTCCTGCTCCTGATGAAGCTCAAAGGCGCCCAGGGTGATATGATAAGGCACCTTGGGCGGCTTTTTCACGTCGATGCCCAATTCATGCAAAAGGCGGTCGATCCTGCATATTTTTTCGCAGGTTTCCTTGTCCAGTTGAGCCATTGCATATAAAAGTCTGTCCTGCATTCCATCACCTGAACTCATATTGAAAAGTTTGCCCGGATAAACGGTTTTTTGTTCATCTGCCTGTATATCGCGCCATCGAAAAAGGCCTTTTGCCAGCCCCGCGAACGGTCCGGCGATCCCTCCAGCATGGTGAATGGCAAAATGAATTCGAAACCGTTCAGTTCCGTAACCGAGTATGCTGTTGAAGAAGACAGCTCTGCATATTGCCGAGCCAGACTCCCGCTTAACATATCTCCCTCCCTGTCTTCCAAGCAAAAATAGCATAAACGTGAGAGAATTGCAAGAATGATTATGGAAGAGAAAGGCTATTTGATCCGTTGAATGGGTAATGACATTGCTTTTGAATATACGTTCCCGGGAAGAAATACAAAGGAAAGCGCCGTGACTTTGGGAAGGACCGATATAAAACGCATAGCATGCAGCCTGCTTCTGTTGCTATCATTTCCGGCCAACTGCCCGCAATACCGGCAGCGCGGGAATGGACAGACGGTGGAAGAATATTGTATACTACACAAATGCCCGCCCCGCAGGCACGCTGCCGCGGCTGCGAAGATGCAGGCGCCGCAGGGGCCCGGGCGGGTAGGACAGCATGTATGCCGCTAATGATGAAGGAGTGATCTCTTGTGAAAAAAAGGAAGGCGCTTTTGCTTTTTGCCTTCACGGCCGCATTGGCCATGACCGTATTATGCGCGCTGGCAGAGACTGTGCCGGTGGATATCAGCACTGCTGTGATCGCGGTAGAAGGTGCGCCCTTCTATTATTCCAGCCGGGAGATCAAACCGAATGTAACGGTACGCCTGGGCGGTGAAATACTGGATCCCGCGGGGTATAGCGTTCACTATTCCTCCAATGCCGAACCGGGATGGGCCAATGTCAGAATCACCGGCAATGGCTTCGCGGTACTGGATGGCGGAGGAAGAAGCGTTTCCTATGCCGGCAGCGCGGATACCGTATTTGAAATCAGAAAAGCCAGGCTCACCGTGCATTTCCCTGCATCCGCCCCGGGGCTTGTGTACAATGGCAGTGAGCAGG
>JAEWWY010000045.1 GCA_023458835.1 Bacillota bacterium | reverse complement strand
CGATTGCAATGGGTTGTTGGCTTTCCTTCCGGCTTGTGCATGCCCGGCAGAAAAGACAACAAACACCATACAGCCGCAGGGGCGATTCTCAATTACCCGCCGCTATCCGGCCGGCTCCAGGCCGGATAGCGGCATGCCATTTTACAATAAGCCCGCCTATGCGTTCAGGCTTTGTTCCCGATCCCGGATCAAACCGCCGCTGCCCCGCCCGCAAGCGCCTCCATGTATTCCAGATATTCATCGTAGCTCTCCCGGCGGTCGATGAGCGCATCCGGCAAAATCCCGATCACGCGGTTGGCTACCGTCTGCATCACCTGATGGTCCCGGGAGGTAAAGAGCATGGTGCCCTTGAACTCCTTCATACCCTCATTCAGCGCCGTGATAGCTTCCAGGTCCAGGTGGTTGGTGGGCTCATCCATGATCAGCACATTGGCGCCCGACACCATCATCTTGGCCAGCATGCAGCGCTCCCGCTCGCCGCCGGACAGTACCTTGGCCTGCTTCAGCGCTTCCTCCCCGGAAAAGAGCATGCGCCCCAGCCAGCCGCGGATGGTCACCTCATGCTTATCCTCGGAATACTGCCGCAGCCAGTCCACCAGGGTATATTCCACACCGTCAAAAAAGTCCGCGTTATCGGCCGGGAAATAGGCCTGCGACGTGGTAACGCCCCATTTCAATTCCCCTTCGTCAGGCTCCAGCTCTCCCATAAGGATCTGGAAAAGCGTCGTGCGCGCCAGCTCATCCTTGCCGGCGAAGGCGATCTTGTCCCCCGGCCGCACCACAAAGCTTACCTTGTCCAGCACCTTGCGCCCGCCCACGGTCTTGCTGATGCCGTCCACGGTCAATACGTCATTGCCCACCTGCCGTGCCTGCTCGAAATGGATGAAGGGGTAACGGCGGGAGGAGGGCACAAAATTTCCCATTTGCAGGTTGTCCAGCAGCTTCTTGCGGGACGTGGCCTGCCGCGACTTGGAGGCGTTGGCGCTGAAGCGCCGGATAAACTCCTCCAGC
The DNA here is from genome assembly GCA_023458835.1 of Bacillota bacterium. Taxonomy (GTDB): domain Bacteria; phylum Bacillota; class Clostridia; order Christensenellales; family Aristaeellaceae; genus JAEWAH01. The sequence goes on along the minus strand of JAEWWY010000045.1, from coordinate 1,911 downwards.
TCCCTGGCCTTTTCCTCATTGCGCCTGCGCTGGTCCCTTAACTGGCGCGTGGCCAGTTGGGTATATTCGTACCAGAAATCATAGTTGCCCACGTACATTTGGATCTTGCCGTAATCGATATCCACGATATGGGTGCACACATGATTGAGAAAATGCCGGTCGTGGGAGACCACGATCACCGTGTTGGGAAAATCCATCAAAAAGTCTTCCAGCCATTTGATGGCGTGCAGGTCCAGGTTATTGGTAGGCTCGTCCAGAAGCAGGATGTCCGGCAGCGCAAACAGCGCCTGGGCCAACAGTACCTTCACCTTGCGGGGGCCGTCCAGCCCGGCCATCTTCATGGCATGATATTCGCCGGTGACCCCCAGCCCGTTTAGCAGCGTCTGGGCATTGGGCTCCGCGTTCCAGCCGTCCAGCTCGGCGAATTCCCCTTCCAGTTCCGCCAGCTTTAAACCGTCCGCATCGTCAAAGTCGGCTTTTGCGTACAGCTTTTCCTTTTCGGCCATGATGCCAAAAAGCCGCGCATGGCCCATCAAAACCGTATCCAGTACCGTATGCTCGTCAAAAGCAAAGTGGTCCTGACGCAAAACCGCGATCCGCTCGCCGGGCTTTACGGCCACTTCGCCTCTGGTGGGCTCCAGCTCACCGGAGAGTATCTTTAAAAAAGTGGACTTTCCCGTGCCGTTGGCCCCGATCAGGCCATAACAATTGCCCGCGGTAAACTGCACGCTGACGTCCTTGAATAATTCCCGTCCGCCATATTGAAGCGATATTCCCTGTGCGCTGATCATGTTCCACAAATTCCCCTCTTGATAATAACCTTTTTATTATAGCATACCGCGCACACTTTGGATACCGCCGGATATCTTTGCCGCAGGGCGGGCTCATTTCGCCCTTATTTCGCCCAAGCTGCAATATTTCCCATGCATGCGCGTTTTATTGATGGAAGCCGCGGGGTTCAAACGCACCTGGCCGCATGGATGCATTTTACAACCGGGAGGTATAGGGAATGAGGAAAACTGTTTTTGCCGCGCTCTCATTGCTGCTGTTCTGCGTGGCCGCCTGGGCCGGAGCAAGCGAAGCCGCGCACCAGGGATCAAATGACAGGCCGGAAAATGTGTATGGAAAATACGCGTTCAAAAAGCAAATCTACATGAATCCTCTCAGCTCCTTCCTTGCGCTGGATGGATTTCACGAATACTACACGTTTTTGGAAAACGCGTTCATTCTCACGGATCAGGACGGAAACCAAAAAAGCATGGAAATCTCCTATCAGCCGGCGCCGGCGGAGGACGCGTCCTTCCGGGGCAGCTTCATGATGGACGGGTTTGGCATCCCCGATATAACGGCATACAAAGAAAGGTATCAGTATACATTAACCGACACCTATGGGCGTGCCATATACCGGCTCTACCTGCTGGACGGCGAAGCCTGGCTGGCGCGGATCCATCAGGACAGCGTCAACGTAAAGAAGAGTGAATATATTTGGAGCATCTATCAATTGGAGCGGTTTGAGGGGGATATCCCGCCGGCCGTTTCCGTATCCGGTACGCGGGAAGGCGTGGAGGATTTTTTGGCGCTTCAGGCGGATTTTCGCTCAGGCTATGATACGGACACCTGTTACAATATTACGCCGGGCAGCTTTGGCGGGTCTCCTGAGTATTCCGTGTTCAAGTATGACCAATCCTGCGCCTCCTTCCTGCTGTTTGAAGGCGTGGCCTATCCCCTGGGCCAGTGGTTCGGCGGCTTTGGCGTAACCAGCATGGCTCTGGCCGATCTGAACGGGGACGGGCGGCAGGAGCTGTATTTCACCTATTCCTTCGGCTCCGGGCTTCACCGCTCCCTTGTAGCCTGTTTTGATCCCGTAATCAGGCAAGTTGTTCCAACCGAATACACTCATTTGGACAAGGA
>JAEWWY010000044.1 GCA_023458835.1 Bacillota bacterium | reverse complement strand
ACTCATAACACATCTGCAGCCTGTCCCGCCAGCGGTAGGAGATGTGCAGATAGCCGCGCTCCTTGCCGGGGTATTCCTTCACCCAGCGGACCTGCAGGCCGCGTTCATCGTTTGAGCATGTATAGCCCAACTTTTCAAAGAAGGCTTCCAGGTCCTGAAGCCATGACGGATCGCCGTAGAGCTTGCCGAACATCTGAATGTCGCGGTAGGGCTTCATTGGGACGGTGCCAAACAAAAAGCGGGTATAGATGGCAATCTGCCCATCCTGCTGGGGGGCGATATCGCTGCGCTTTTTCCATGCCGGGAAGATGGCAGGATATGCTTTGCACCGGAGGACGACGCCTTCAGGCACAGACTCGCCGGACAGGCCAAAGAGGTGGAGCTTATCCAGCATTTTGGATGTAAGCTTCCAGGCGGTCTTGGCCACATATAGGCCGCCGTCCTGTACCTGGCCCAATGCGCCCAGCTTATGCAATGTGCCAACCCAATCGAAAAACTTTTTTTCGATTTTCGTCATGGCATCCATCAATTCGGGGTCGCGGTTGTTAAGATGCCACCGCTCCGCAAAACACCGGTCCGGTTCGGGAGAAATGGCGATCAGCTCCGGGTTTTGACAGCAGGCATCGATCACCCCGCGGAAGAAGGCGTGCAGTTGGCGCTGGGATTCCAGTGTGGTTTCATCCGGCCAGGGAACGAACTCAGGATATGATGCCAGATAGGCGTATACGATCCGTGCACCCAGGGTGGGGAAAGATTTGCCCAGGGAGAACTGCTCTTTCATGGCAAATACCTCGGCTTTTCTTTTGCATATAGGCGTTGTCTCACTGCATACCTGCAAATAGTATAAGCGCTCCCCCGCGCCATTGCAAGCAAAAGCCTGTGATTGCACACAGGCTTTATGGTACAATGAAGTGCCTGGGAATAATGCGCAAGGGAGCACAACGCTATGATCGAAGTAAAGGAAACCTACCCTGCCAACAAGCCGGAAATGTATGACCTTCTGAAGAAGCAACTGGCTGCGCTGATGGAGGGCGAAACCCATCCGCTGCCGCATATGGCCAATACGGCTGCGCTTCTGAACGGCGCGCTTTCAGATATCAATTGGGTGGGTTTTTATTTGATGACGGACGGTGATCTTTTGCTGGGGCCGTTCCAGGGCAAGCCGGCCTGCATCCGCATCCCGGTGGGAAAAGGCGTATGCGGCACGGCGGTAGCTCAAAACAAGGTGCAGTTGGTGGAGGATGTGCATCAGTTCCCCGGCCATATCGCCTGCGACAGCGCCTCCAACTCGGAAATCGTTATTCCCATCCGGGCAAACGGTGCCGTCGTGGGCGTGCTGGATATCGACAGCCCCCGCTTTTCCCGCTTCGATGCGCAGGATCAGAAGGGGCTGGAAGATATGGTGAAAATGCTGGCCGAAGGCTGCCGGTGGTGATTGAACCCTGTGTGCTGCGGGCTCAGACGGGAAGGATTCTGCTCTTACGTGCCCTAAAGATGCTGTAGAGGATATCGATGGCAGTACCTATGATTGTAACGATGCTCATTACAAGGATGCCACGCTGCCAATGTTCGTTCATCACAGCCAGGTCAAGCTTGAACGTTTCCGCCATCCGGGCAATAAATCCCGGATTGAAGGTATCGGGGCTGCGCAGGAAGAGGATGAAAGCTACCGCCCAGGCGATATCGCTTATTCCTTGGAGCACCGCCGTTAAGATGTTCCAGCGGCCAAAGTAGAGCTTGACTGCCGCAACAGCCCAGGAACAAGCGGTAAGCACTACCAGATAAGGCACATAGCGGGATACCGCCAGGCTTGAGAACAAGGGTGTATGGATGCCGCTTTGCCCGTATTCGTACCAGGCTATCAGATGCTGGTAACGCGTCATCGTAATAAGGAACAGCGCCGAAAGTACCATGCCGATAATGGTCTCCGTGCGGGAGATTTTCACCGCGTTCTGCGGCGGAATGTCCGGCAGGTCTTTCAAGGTCCAATCCTTCTTTGTCTGCACGCCGTTAAAATATTCCGTCAGGGCAAAAGCCAGCGTCACCCATAAAAAGCCGTTGGTCACAGCAGTAAAGAGGCTGCTCAGCGCGCCGGCCAGGATAGACACAAACACCTGCCCATAGCTGCCCTCTATAGGCTTTTGCGTCAGCGCGCCAAAGAGATGGAGCACCAGGAAAACCACGGCCAGAATGGGAATGACCAGCTTCAGGACCATCAGGTAGTCGTCGAAAAAAGCGGGAGAGATCAAGTATCTGGGCCGGGTGCGATACTGCTCCGACAGCTTTGCGGGATCGCCCAGGGAGGCAAGCACACGGTCCATATCCTCCTGCGTGGCGTTTTCAGGCAGCATATCGGCAATGTTGGCCCTCAGTTCCTTTTCCACATCGGGGCGGCTTTTTTCCGGAAGCCGCCTTATCACATCATAGACATAGCGGTCGATCAAAGAAGTCATGATTGCTCCTCCTTTAGCAGGTTCTGCATTTCCTTACACAAATGAAACCATTCCACTTTCAGCGTTTCGTACAGCGCGGCGCCTTGGCCGCTGAGCATATAATACTTGCGGGGACGGCTTTCGGCGGTATCCCAGCGGCTTTCCAGCAGCCCTTGCGATTCCAGCCGCCGGAGCAGCGGATATAGCGTACCGGGCTCAATGGTGGTGTGCTTTTCCTCCAGCCGCTGCAAAAGTGAATAGCCATAGCAGGGGTTTTTCAATTGGCTGAGCACCGCCAGCGTCAGCGTGCCGCGGCGCATTTCCAATAAGATATTGCCCAGGAGCGTGGAATCATCCAATGACATCACCTCGGCATCATTATAATGTGTGACACACACTATTGTCAATCTTTTATTATTATTTTTCAAACAAAATAGCCATGCCGTGAAAACAGGATTTTGTCTTCCCGGCATGGCGATTGGCTACGGCCTTACGCTGCAATTTTCAAGGAATATGTAAGGATAAAAAAGCGCTTCTCACAAAATGACCACATGCACCTGCACATGGGGGAGGCGCATTTTAAGCAGGCCCGCCACATCCCGGCGGTCGGAACCACCAGGCCGGCCGGCGCCGATGACGATGTGGGCCACATGCTGCTCCTGGGCATACTGGATAAGCTTTTCCAGCGTATCCGGCGCGCGGAGCACAGCCATCTCTGCCCCGACCTGGCAGGAAAGGGAATAAAGATAATTGAGGGCTTCGCTCTGGGTGGAATTGCCCAATAACGGCGCGCCTGCCGGGGCCACATGCACCACAAGAAGCGGTGCGGATAATCCGGCGGCAAGCTGTGCGCCCGTTTTGATGAGTCTGTCGCATGTCTTTTGACCGGTCACACAGACCAGTACGGGGTATTCATCGTGCACGGGGAAAGACTCCTTTTCGGCTTACATGGCGTTCGGGCTATTCCGCCCGGCGGATCTCCGCCACCGCCTTGTCATGGGATACGACGGTAATCATGTCGCCAAGGCTAAATGGCGGCATTCCCTTGTGCACGTCGTAATAAAAGAGCCTATCGTCTGCCTCGTCACCTTTATCGCCAATGTTGATGGGCATTGGATAATACTCCACGCCTTCCCGGAAGCAGGACTGGCTGCCGATTTCCCTCAGGCATCCCGTCGTCTCCCTCCAGCGCCCTTCCAGCACATTCTTTAAATGGCGGCTGTAACTGACGATCGGGCCTATAAACATGCCGTAGCAGAAGATGGCTGCGGCGCCGCCCAGTATGGTCAGCAATATGGTCAGCCACTGCAGGCGGATATTAGGCAGCAGCGAAACGACGATGCCTGCCAGCAGAGGGATCATGGGGAGCAAAAGAGCAAGAAGGCGGCGCCTGAGCTTAAGACGGTTTTCTTCCCAATCGCTTATCTGATACAATGTTCTTTCCTCCGTATGCTATGCGTAAAAACGGCGCGGCATGCGCCTATGCTCTATTTATACGCCAAATTGGCCGCCTTGTAAAGGGGAAAAAAGTAGGGGCGGTCTGTGACCGCCCGCAGGTTCTATATATGCGCCACCACATTGAGCGCTTTGTAAGGGGGACATGCAGGAGCGGCCTGTGGCCGCCCCTGCATGTGCGGTTACTCTTTTTCTTTTATCCCTTGCATCAGCTTGATTACCACGAAGAAGAGGCAAAGGACCAGGAACACGCCGGCCAGGCCGAAACCGGTGGTGATGAGCCCCTTGCCCATCAGCGAATCGGAAAAAGCGGTGGTCTGCGCAACGGGCGCGGTGCCTTCAGCCAGGGCGGAAGCAAACAGCCATTTGAACATGATCGTCTAACCTTCTTTCTGTCAGCAGTCAAATCAGCGGGCAAGGAGCATGCTGACCAGCGTGATCACCATGCCGCCGGCAACGACGGAACCCAATTGGCCGGCCACATTGGCGCTGATGGCCTGCATGAGAACAAAATTGTAGGGATCGTCTTCCTTGGCCAGTTTCTGTACGACACGGGCGCTCATGGGGAAGGCGGAGATACCGGCAGCACCGATCATGGGGTTGACTTTTTCCTTGCGGAACAGGTTCAGGAATTTGGCGAAGAGGACGCCGCCAGCCGTATCAAAGATGAAGGCGACAAGGCCCAGGGCCATAATCAGCAGGGTATTCCACTGCAAAAAGTCTTTGGCCACCATGGTGGAACCGATGGTCAGGCCCAGCAGGATAGTAACCAGGCTGGCCAGCTCGTTTTGGGCGGTTTTGCTAAGCTTCTCCAATACGCCGCACACGCGAATAAGGTTGCCGAACATCAGGGAACCGATCAAGGGCGCGCTCATGGGCACCAGGATGCCGGAAATCAGCGTCACGATGATGGGGAACAGAATCAAAGCTACGCGGGGAGCCCGCTCCTCCTTATATTCCATGCGGATGGTACGCTCACTCTTGGTTGTAAGCGCCTTGATGACCGGAGGCTGAATGATGGGAACCAGGGACATGTAGCTATAGGCCGCAACCGATATGGGGGCAATATAATTTGCCAGCTTGAAATGGTTGGCCACGTACAGCGTGGTAGGGCCGTCCGCAGCGCCGATGATGCCGATGGCGGAGGCCAGCTTCAATATCATTTCATTTGTTTCCCCCGGAAGCACAAGCGGCAGCAGAATCAGGGAGAGCAAAAAGGTGGCAAAAATGCCGAACTGGGCCGCAGCGCCGAAGAAGATCATCGATGGGTCTTTCAGAAGCGGAGTAAAATCCACCATGGCGCCTACGGCGATAAATATCAAAATAGGAAACAATTCATTTTTTATGCCTGCATTGAATAAAACCGTCAGAAACCCTTCAGGGCCCAGCACGGCAGGCAGGGCGGTTTCCAATACCGGGGGAAGGTTGGCCAGGATGGCTCCGAAGCCGATGGGCAAAAGCAGAGCGGGCTCATATTCTTTCTTGATGGCCAGATAGATCAAGATACCGGAGATAATGAACATAACCAGCGTTCTCCAGCCATCCGCGGAAAATAGATAGGTGACACCCGATAATAACTCCCGTAGTACATCACCCATAGTGCGGTCCTCCTCTTTATCATCAGCTTCGCAAAAAACTGCGTTATTATAGCATATGTAACATGAACTGTCAAACGCGCCTGCACCTTACAGAAGGCAGAAAAACAGGCAGAAAAACGGTGAGCTGCAGTTTGCATTTGCAGGAGACATATGCTATAATCGTACCATTCTAGTGTAGAGGTGTACATCTTGGACGAACCTCCCAGTTCCATACTGCCTGACATAGGGGAAGAGCCCATGTCAAGTAGCGCACCGGCGCAAAACGCGGGAGCTGTTTTGCCTGTGCGCTTTTTGCTTGTTCAGAATTTCAAAATGGATAGAGGCCTGCAAAGAAAGGGACAAGACTCATGAACCTGAGCACTTTTCTGTCGGTGGCAGCCATCGTGCTGTGTACTTTGCTGTCGGCGTTTTTTTCCGCTGTCCAGGCATCGCTGGACGAACTGAACCGCCCGCGCCTGAAGGGGCTGGCCTTCGGCGGCAACATGCAGGCGGAAAAGGCCTATGCTTTGACGGAGCAGCAGGAAAGGCTGCATCCCGTTATTCTGCTGGGCGGCCGCCTGGCGATGATCCTTGCCGTATCGTTCAGCGCCGCCCTCCTGATGCATGTGTCAAGCGGTCCCGTTTTGGTGCTGTCCATGGCGGGGATGGTAACCGCCATTTATCTCATCAGCGAAGCGATCCCCAAGGCGCTGGGCAAGGATGCGCCGGAAAGGCTGGTCATGCGCTTTGCGTCCGTGCTGAGAGCTTTGGTGACGGTGCTTGCGCCGCTCTATTGGCTGCATCGCCTGTGGCGGCTTCTGATAGGCAAGGTGACAAAGCCGCAGGAGGAGCCCCCGCTTATTGAAGAAGAGCTGATCACCATGGTGGATGAGGCCCAAAGCGAAGGCGATATGGATGAGCATGAGGGGGAACTGATCCGCTCCGCCATCGAGTTCACCGATCTGGACGCCCGGGATATCCTTACCCCGCGGGTGGATGTGGTAGGTTTGTCTGCGGAGAGCACGGCGGAGGAAGCTGCCAATACCTTTTTGGAATATGGCTACTCCCGCCTGCCGGTGTACAGGGAAACGATGGACGATATTGTGGGCATCCTGCATGAAAAGGATTTCTATGCCGGCACCCACGAGGGCAAAACAAGCATGGAGGCCATGATGAAGCCCGCGCTGTACGCGCCGGCCACGCTGAAGATCACAAAGCTTTTACATCTGCTGCAAAGCAGCAAAAATCACATGGCTGTGGTTCTGGACGAGTTCGGCGGCACGGAAGGCATTGTGACGCTGGAGGATGTACTGGAGGAATTGGTGGGGGAAATCTATGACGAGCACGACGATGTTATGGAACCTGTGCAGCGCCAGGAGGACGGGAGCCTGCTGGTGGACGGCGGCGCCGATCTGAAGGAAATACTGGAGATGATCCATATCCATAAGGAGTATGCGGCAGACACTGTGGGCGGCTGGGTGGCCGAGGAGATGGGGCAGATTCCCAAGGTGGGGGAAGGCTTTGAAATTTCGGGCATCCAGGTGCAGGCGACCCGCGTATGGAAGCGCCGGGTGATGCAGGTGCGCATTGTACTGCCTGAAAATCCCGAGGATGCGACCACCCCCGTGCAGGGGTGATATGGTCATTTATTAATAAAAAGCTTGTCCTTGTGGTGTTTGCGGGAAAATGATATAATGAAACAGTTCAAATGCTTCAGGGAAGGAGCTGAAAAGAATGAAAAAAATGCGGAATCATCGGCTTTTTTGCCTGGTGGCTGTGCTCATGCTCTGTTTGCTGCCAAATGCGGGGGTCCGGGCGGAGGCGGCTGTGCAGGCGGGGAACGTGCAATACGCCGTAACGGATTCCGGCTTCCTGCCGGGGCTGCAGGCTATTGTGCCCATGGCGGGGAACCAGTTGCTGACGGTAAACCTTATTCTGAAAATGGCGGCGGATGCGCCGGAAGTCACCAATTCCGAGCAGCTTTTGCTGGCGGTGGATGAGAGCGGCCGTGCGTATACGCCCCTTTTGTTCAATGGCGGTTCCCCTTTTACGGCTTCATTCCAGCCGGGGGAAAAAGCGCTGCGGGTATTGTTTGAGGTTCCCGCAGCAGCGGGAAGCTACCAACTGGCCGTGCTTTCCAAGGCGGGGGGCGAAACGGCGGGCAGGATCAGCCTGGGGAAGAGCACAGGGCCTGTGGCAGCAGCGGCCGGCGAGGAGCTTGCGACGGTTGCCGCCGAAGGCTACACCGCGGTGGTCCATAGCGTGACCCAAAGCAAAACGGCCTTTTTGGATGAGGCGCCTGAGGGCATGAAATACGTCTGGATCGATGCGACATTCACGGGAACAGGCACAAAGGAGCCCGTCTCCCGGTTGGCTGCACAGTGGCTATTGCCCGGGGCAGAAGGAAAAGGGGAAACGGGGATCGTCCCCACCAGGGCCAATCATCTGCTGGCGCTTGTGAACGCACAGTTCAATGACCAGTTGCCTGCTGTCCGCGGGAAGATATGCTTCCTGGTGCCGGAAGGCCTGACGGAGCTGAATGGCCTTATGGCCGGACAGGCCGCAATCGGCCAGCCCCTGCCCATCAGCGGGGAGCTTGCAAAGGGCAGGCCGGCGGAAATGCAGGCGGACGGGGCCTATCATCAGGCGGGCTGGAAAGTGACCATCCATGGCATGCGCCTTGCGGACAAGGGAACGCTGACTGACCCGCCAAAGGATAACCGGTATGTTATCGTGAATCTGACGGTGGCCAACGGGTCCACACAGAACCTGGTGGTATCCAGCGAGCTGGCCTTTGCCATGACCGATGCGCAGGGGAATGAGCTGACCCAGGCATGGTTTGCCGATCTTGCGGAAACCTTGGACGCGTCGCTTCTGCCCAGCGAATCCATCGCGGGGGAAGTGGCCTTCCTTTTGCCGGATGGCGCCAAGGCCGGTGCGCTTCGGGTACATTTGAATATGCTGGGCGAGCCGCTTGTGATTGATACGGCCAGTTACCTGGCGGAATAAAGGAGAGTTTCCATGGCTGTCTCGACCAAGAAAAGGACGTCCCGCAAGGTAGTAATCGTACGCGTTATCTGCCTGGTGCTGGTGCTGCTGATGCTGGTGCCGCTGCTTGTTTCCTCAATGCTGTCAGGGTTTTATTGGTGATAGCGGGAGAAAATCCCCAGGCGCATGAAAGCCTGGGGATTTTTTGATGGGGCCGCGCGGGGCAGGCCAGGAATATCTTGGTATCTTTACGCAGAAGCGCTGAAATATTCGATGATGATGCGATTGATTTCATCGGGTATTTCATGATTGATTCCATGTCCCACATCCGGGAAAAAGCGGTACTCCAGTTGATGTTTTTGCATGATTTTTTCGGCGGGTTCCCTGCTGCCCAAGGGATCGTTTTCACCGCACAAGAACAGGCATTTGCCCTGGAGGGAAGAAATCTGCTCCGGCGCAAACGCCTTGATCTTGTGGTTGGCCATGGCCATGTTGTTGAAGCCCCGCAGCAAGCCTGCATAATGCTCCATAACGGCTGGGCTCTCCGTGAATCTTTTGTAATTTCCTCCCGTCAATTTTCGGATCAGCCTGGCAACGTTGCTGTCGGTGGGGAAAAGCGCTTCAGGCAGAAACACTTTCAGCATCCGCCAAAGCGGGCTTTTGCCGGCTTCACCGGATGCCGCGGAGC
>JAEWWY010000043.1 GCA_023458835.1 Bacillota bacterium | reverse complement strand
GCCCTGGGGGCCATGGCCCATTATGTATCCACCCCTGCAAGAGATTTTCAGCCCATGAATTGTTGTTTCGGCCTGATTGAGCCGCTGCCGGTGGAGCCGGGGAAGAAACCTATCCGCAATAAGGTGCAAAGGTATGAGGCCATCGGCAGGCGTTCGCTGGCCATAGTAGGGGATTTGGCCGCCGGATTGCGGGATTCAGGCAGTGAAGAGTGACATATATCGCGGTTTGTGGTACGCTTGATTAAAGGAGGATGGCATGATGTTCAAACGAATGCTGGCTGTATGCCTTGCTTTGATCCTGCTCCTGGCTTCGCTGCCCGTTATGGCGCAGGAAGCGGATTTTGCCGTTCAATATGCCAAGGATTTGATGAGCGGCGGGAAGAACGCGGAACTGTATGAGCTGTTTACGGACGATGTAAAAGCACAGCTTCCGCAGGATACATTTTCGGCCCTTTGGCCGCAGCTCACCGTGATGTGCGGCGCGTTTGAGGAGTTTGGCAGCCTGCAAACGCAGCAGGCTTCGGGCCTTACGGTTTATTTGCAGCGGCTCAATATGGGCAAGCAGGATTTGATTATGCAGTTGGTTACGGATGAGGCAGGGAAAGTCGCAGGCCTCAACTTCATTCCCGCTCCCAAGGATGAGGAATCCGCCCCCAGGAAAATCGATCTGCCCCAAGGGATTGTGGAAGAGGAAGTCACAGTGGGGGAAGGCGAATGGGCGCTGCCAGGAACGCTGACATTGCCTGAAACGGGAAGCGCCTTCAAGGCCGTGGTGCTGGTGCATGGCTCCGGTGCCAATGACCGGGATGAAACGGTCGGGTCTACCAAAATGTTCAGGGATCTTGCCTGGAAGTTGGCCCAAAATGGCATCGCCGTGCTGCGCTATGACAAGCGCACCTTTGCGCACGGCTCAAAGATCACACCGGAAATGCAGGCCCTGTTCACCGTCCGGGAAGAGACGGTGGACGACGCGCTGCTGGCAGGCAGACTGCTGGCATCTGACAGCCGCATCGACAGCACAAAAATCTTCCTGGCAGGCCACAGCCTGGGCGCTATGCTGGGGCCGCGAATCGTATCGGAAAGCAGCGGCCTGTATGCCGGCATGGTGCTGATCAGCGGCACGCCCCTGCCGCTGACCGATATCATCATCGATCAGAATAATGATGCGCTGTCAAAACTGACGGAGGAACAGCGCGCCGCGCAGCAGCCGCTGCTGGACGCGGAAATTCAAAAGCTGGATGCCTTCCTGAAGATGTCTGCCGAGGAAGCCAAATCCGTCACCGTCTTTGGGATGCCCGGTTATTATCTGTACGAAATGCGGCAAGCCGATCCCGCGGCGCTTATCCTTGAGCTCAAGCTGCCCACGCTGATCATGCAAGGGGGAAAGGACTTCCAGGTCACCGTGGAAAACGGGTTGGATGCCTGGAAAAAGGCTGTGGGTGAGCAGGAGTTTGTAACCTACAGGCTGTATCCCGAACTCAATCATCCGATGATGGCCTATACCGGAGACCCGGCGCTGCAATATTCGCTGCAGGAATACAATACCCCCGCAAGCCTTAACGAGGCGGCGGGAAATGATATGATCGGCTGGATCATAAGCCACTGAAGAAAGGAATTCATGCTATGGCCATGATGGGAACCACGATCTGCGCCGTGCGCCGCAACGGCATCACAGCAATCGCCGGCGACGGGCAGGTAACTATGGGGGAAAACGCGATATTCAAATCTACCGCCAAGAAGGTGCGCAGGCTCTATCACGGCCAGGTGGCCGTGGGCTTCGCCGGGTCTGTGGCCGATGCCTTTACATTATGCGAACGTTTTGAGGACAAGCTGACCCAGTGCGGCGGCAACCTGGAGCGGGCCGCGGTGACTTTGGCCCAGGACTGGCGCAGCGACAAGGTGATGCGGCAGTTGCAATCCATGATGATCGTGGCGGACAAGGAAAGCATGCTGATTTTAAGCGGCACCGGGGAGGTCATCGATCCGGATGACGGGGTGGCCGCCATCGGCTCCGGCGGCAATTATGCCTTGGCTGCCGCCAGGGCACTTAAACAAAACACGGATCTTTCCGCCGCTGAAATCGCGGAAAAAGCGCTGCGCATCGCCGCTTCCATCTGTGTGTTCACCAACGGAAACATCACTGTGGAAGTTGTTTAATGGAGGTACGATTCATGAAGACGTTGACGCCCCGGGAAACGGTGCGGGAATTGGACAGATACATCATCGGCCAGGAGGAAGCCAAGCGGGCTGTGGCTATCGCGTTGCGCAACCGCTATCGCCGCGCCCAGGTGGAGGAAACCATCCGGGAAGAGATTTATCCCAAGAACATCCTTATGATCGGGCCTACCGGGGTGGGCAAGACGGAGATCGCCCGCCGCCTGGCGAAGCTGGTGGATGCCCCCTTCATCAAGGTGGAGGCCACCAAGTTTACCGAGGTGGGCTATGTGGGCCGGGATGTGGAAAGCATCATCCGCGACCTGACGGAAAACGCCGTGCGCATGGTGAAGGAAGAGTTCGAGAAAAAGGTGCAGGTACGTGCCCAGGTCCTGGCGGAGGACCGCCTGGTAACACTGCTCACGCATCCGCCTAAAAAGAACGGCAGCAATCCCCTGGAGTTTTTGCTGGGCAACAAAAAGGAGCCGGAGCCCACGTATGAGGAGCAGCAGAAGCTTTCCGCCAAGAAGGACGAAGTCCGCCAGCAGCTATTAAGGGGCGAGCTGGAGGACCGGGAGCTGGAGGTGGAAGTGGAGGAATCCATGCCTCAACTGGAGGTGGGAGGCAGCTCCATCAGCATCGGCGATATGATGGGTGGCATCATGCCCAAAAAGACGAAAATCCGCCGGGTAAAGGTGAAGGAAGCCCGGAGGATATTGCTTGCGGAGGAATCGCAAAAACTGATCGATCAGGATGCTGTGCAGGAGGAGGCTGTCCGCAGGGCGGAGCAGCACGGCATTGTGTTCATCGATGAAATTGACAAGATCGCGGGCCGCTCCACCGGCCATGGCCCGGATGTGAGCCGCGAAGGCGTGCAGCGGGATATCCTGCCCATTGTGGAGGGCAGCACCGTCAACACCAAGTACGGCGCGGTGCGTACGGACTTTATACTCTTCATAGCGGCCGGTGCTTTCCATGTGGCTAAGGTCACCGACCTGATTCCCGAGCTTCAGGGCCGCTTCCCCGTGCATGTGAGCTTGAAGAGCCTGACCCGCGATGATTTCGGCAAGATACTGACACAGCCCGACAACGCACTCACCCGTCAGTACGAGGCGCTGCTGGCGGTAGACAATGTATACCTGCAATTTGACGAGAGTGCTATCCAGGCGATTGCCGATGCGGCTTATGCCGCCAACGAGTCCGGTGAGGATATCGGCGCCCGCCGTCTCCATGCGGTGTTTGAGGACCTGCTGGAGGACATTTCCTTCAATGCCGGCGGCGATAATATGCCGCAGGTGCGCCTTCCTATCACAGGCGACTACGTGAAGGAGCATCTCCACCGGGAGAGCAAGGACACGGATGTCAGGAGATATATATTGTAAAAGGTGCAAACACGGCATGTTTTGTTTTGGTGTTGCAATTTTGCGCTGTTTCGGGTAGAATAGGAACGCCGCATCATGATGATGATCGGGTCCTGTGCGATTCCATGGTGTGAACCCTGTCAGGTCCGGAAGGAAGCAGCAGTAAGCGCAAGTTGGAAGGTGCTGCGGGGTTGCCCGGTCTGAATGCTGCGGTGTTTTTTTACCAGTTATGGCATATGAACACAGGGGAGCGCAAGCCGCGTTCCCCTGTTTGCTAGTTCCAGCCTTATATTACCCGAAAACACACGAAAAACCTAAATTCCCTTGAAGAAAGGGAACGTTATTGCTATAATGGGTGGCATCATTCGGCTTTGATTGGAGGGCGTATCATGGAACTTGCAATTATTCGGAATGCGGATCCCGAACTGGCAAAAGCAATGGAGCTGGAGCTTGTAAGGCAGCGGGAGCATATTGAGCTGATCGCCTCGGAAAACTTTGTGTCCCCCGCGGTCTTGGCGGCCATGGGTACGCATCTGACCAACAAATATGCGGAAGGCTATCCCGGCAAGCGCTATTATGGCGGCTGCCAATACGTGGACATCGTGGAAGATTTGGCCCGTGAACGCGCCAGGCAGGTTTTCGGCGCGGAGCACGCCAACGTGCAGCCCCATAGCGGCGCCCAGGCCAACATGGCGGTATACTTTGCCATGCTGAACTACGGTGACACGGTGCTGGGCATGAACCTAAGCCACGGCGGCCATTTGACACACGGCAGCCCGGTCAACATGAGCGGTAAATATTTTAAGTTCGTGCCCTATGGCGTGGAACCCGGCAGTGAGCGCATCGACTATGACCATGTGATGGATATTGCCAGGGAAGCCAAACCCAAGATGATCGTGGCCGGCGCATCCGCTTATCCCCGGATTATTGAATTCGACAAGCTGCGGCAAATAGCCGATGCGGCAGGTGCGATGCTGATGGTGGATATGGCCCATATCGCCGGGCTGATCGCTGCCGGGGAGCATCCAAGCCCCATCCCCTATGCCGATTTTGTGACCACCACCACCCATAAAACGCTGCGCGGGCCCAGGGGCGGCATGATCCTGTGCCGGGAGCAGTATGCCAAGGAGATTGACAAGGCCATTTTCCCCGGCACCCAAGGCGGCCCGCTGGAGCATATCATCGCCGCCAAGGCGGTATGTTTCAAGGAAGCCATGGAGCCGGGATTCAAGGCTTACCAGCATCAGATCATCCTCAACGCCAAGGCAATGGAGGAAGCATTCCGCCAAGAGGGCATCCGCATGGT
>JAEWWY010000042.1 GCA_023458835.1 Bacillota bacterium | reverse complement strand
GGCGTGCCCCCCGCCATCAGCACGCCATCCTTCACAGCCCTTGCGATCTGCTGAAGATGGATGTGGCCGGGCACCACTTCATTGAAGGAGTTGACGATGCCGATAAAGGGCTTTTTCATCTGGCCGTCGGTAAGCCCGCAAGCCTTCAATAAGGATCGGTGGGGCGTTCGCTCCGGCCCTGTTTTGACAGCGTCGGAACGGCTCATTTATTCCCCTCCTCAGGCTTTTGCCAGCTCATTTTGGCCCGCAGCTCCGCCCCGGTCTTCTCCAGCAGGCTGTTTTGCGCGGCGTGGCGCATGGCGTTGAAGGAAGGGCGGTTCGCCTGGTTTTCCAGGATCCAGTTGCGGGCAAAGACGCCGCTTTGAATCTCTTCAAGCACCCTTTTCATTTCCTTGCGGGTTTCCCCGGTGATGATGCGGGGGCCTGTGGTGTAGTCGCCGTATTCCGCCGTGTCGGAAATGGAATAGCGCATGAAATTCATGCCGCCGGCCACCACCAGATCGATGATAAGCTTCATTTCATGCACGCACTCAAAGTACGCGCTTTCCGGCTGATAGCCGGCCTCCACCAGGGTATCGAACCCGGCCTTCATCAAGGCCGTCACGCCGCCGCAGAGCACCGCCTGCTCGCCGAAAAGGTCGGTCTCCGTCTCCTCCCTGAAGGTGGTCTCCAAAATGCCGGCCCTGGCGCCGCCGATGCCCGCGGCATAGGCCAAAGCCGTACCCTTGGCGTTACCATTGGGGTCCTGGTGCACGGCGATCAGGCAGGGTACGCCCTTGCCCTCCTTGAACTGGCTGCGCACGGTATGGCCGGGGCCCTTGGGGGCGATCATGATCACGGCCACATCCTGGGGCACCACGATCTGCCCGAAGTGGATGTTGAAGCCGTGGGCGAAGGCCAGCGTCTTGCCGGGCTTCAAATAGGGGGCGATATCGCTTTTGTACAGAGCCGCCTGCTTTTCATCGTTCACCAGGATCATGATCACGTCCGCGGCCGCCACGGCGTCCTTGGTGAGCATCGCTTCCAGACCGGCCTCCTTGGCCGCCTTTAAGGATTTGGAGCCCTCGTACAGGCCTACCACCACCTGAAAGCCGCTGTCGTGCAGGTTCAGCGCATGGGCATGCCCCTGGCTGCCGTAGCCGATGACGGCAATCTTCTTTCCCTTGAGGAAACTTGCGTCGCAATCCTGCTGATAGTACATTTTTGCCATGATAAGTCACTCCTTCTCTTTTTGCGTCAGCACATAGCCGTTCCTGCCAATGGCGGTAACGCCTGTGCGGCATAGCTCAATGATTCCAAAGGGTTCCAAAAAGGTGAGGAAAGCGTCCAGCTTGGCTTTTTCCCCTGTCAGCTCCATGGTCATGGTATCCGGGGCCAGATCGATCACCTTGGCCCGGAAGACCGTCACCGCATCCAGCGCCTGGCTCCTTACATCCGGCGCGGCGCGAACCTTCACCAGAAGCAGCTCCCGGACCACGGTCCTGCCAAGGTCCATCAGCTCCACCACCTTCACGTCGTGAAGCTTTTCCAAATGCCGGATGATCTGCTCCCGCACATAGCCGTCACCCGTGGCCAGGATCGTCACTCGGGAGATGAGATGGTCCTGCGTCTCCCCGACGGAGAGGCTGTCGATGTTGAAGCCCCGGCGTGCAAACAGCCCGGAAATTCGGGTCAGCACGCCGGATTCGTTGCTGACCAGCAGCGACAGGATAAATTTCTCGGGTTCCATGGCTTTACCCCCTTACGATCATATCCCGGATGGTTCCATTGGGCGGGATCATGGGCAGTACCTTTTCATCCCGGTGAATGCGCACATCGATGACCACCGGGCCGGATAGCTGGAAGGCTTTGTCCAGCACGGAGTCCAGCTTGCCGATGGCATCCAGGCGCAGCCCCTTGGCCCCGAAGGCCTGGGCCAGCAGGCAAAAATCCGTGGCCCGGTTCAGGGTGGTGTTGGAATAGCGCCGGCCAAAGAACATGGTCTGCCACTGGCGCACCATGCCCAGCACGCTGTTGTTGAGTATGACCATCACCAGGGGCAGGCGATGGGTGACCGCCGTGGCCAGCTCGTTCATGTTCATATGGAAGCTGCCGTCGCTGGTAAAGAGCACCGTTTTCTTCATCCCCGTGCCGATACAGGCGCCAATGGCCGCGCCCATGCCAAAGCCCATGGTGCCAAGGCCCCCGGAGGTGATGAAGGTGCGGGGCTGATGGAAGCTGTAGTACTGCGCCGTCCACATCTGATGCTGGCCCACGTCGGTGGCTACGGGGCTGTCCGCCGCCAGGCGTTTGTTCACCGCCTTGATGACCATCTCGGGGTTCAGGCGGCTCTCATTCATGGTGAGGTGATTGTCCGGCGCGCTTTTCAGCTCCTCCACTTCGCCCAGCCAGGCAGGATCGGACTTTTTCAGGCCGCAGCCTAAAAGCGCCGCAAGCGCCTCCTTCACATCGGCCACCAGCGCCACGTAGGCGGGAATGTTTTTGCTGATCTCCGCCGGGTCGATGTCAATATGCAGCACCTTGCGGTTTTTGGAAAACTCCTGCTTGTTGCCCGTGGCCCGGTCGGAAAACCGGGTGCCTACCGCAATGATCAGGTCGGCCCGGTCAATGGCCTTGGAGGCGGCAAACCTGCCATGCATGCCCGTCATGCCCAGGAACAGGGGATGGGTATGGGGAACGGCGCTTAAACCCATCATGCTGGTGCCGATGGGCGCGCCGATGGTCTCCGCCAGGCGGGCCAGCTCCTCCCCCGCACCGGCGGCCACCACGCCGCCGCCGGCATACAAAAAGGGCCTTTGGGAGGAAGCAATCAGTTCCGCAGCCTGCGCGATGGCGTGGCTGTCCGGCGTTTTGGGCTTCTTTGATTCCCCCCCGGCCCTTACATCAAATTCACATGCCGCAATCTGCACGTCCTTGGGAATATCCACCAGCACAGGACCCGGCCTGCCGGAAGCAGCGATACAGAAGGCCTCCCTCAGCGTATCCGCCAGGCGGGTCACATCCTTGACCATGAAATTGTGCTTGGTGATGGGCATGGTGATGCCCGTGATATCCACCTCCTGAAAGCTGTCACGGCCGATCAGCGAGCAGGCCACGTTCCCGGTGACGGCCACCATGGGCACGGAATCCAGATAGGCCGTGGCAATGCCTGTGACCAGGTTCGTGGCGCCGGGGCCGGAGGTGGCGATCACCACGCCGGTCCGCCCGGTGGCGCGGGCATACCCGTCCGCGGCATGGGCGGCGCCCTGCTCATGGCAGGTGATCACATGGCGCAGCCAGGCGGATGCCTTGTATAACTCATCATAAATATTCAGCACCGCACCGCCGGGATACCCAAAGACGGTATCCACCCTTTGTTCCTTCAAAACCTCCATCAGGATCTGCGCACCGCTCAGTTTCATTGCCGCTTCCTCCCCCTAATCAAAAACCCCCTGAACCGCGTATACACGGTTCAGGGGGTGTAAGCATATCCTTGTGCGTTTATGCCTCCGCCATCTTCCCATCCCTGCGCATACACAAAAGCCCGCTGGCGACCAGTACGTTAATTCGTACAAGGACGACAACGAGTACAAGGATGGTAAGGCCCAGGGACAGATGGTTCATAAGCGTCTCCTGTTGGAAAAGTTTTTATAAAATTATCACAGAGCGGCGGCTTTGTCAAGTCAAAGAATGTATTTCTATTGTATTTGTCCGCTTCAGACCATGATCTCGCTTTTCTTCGGGCTGCTTCTTCCCTCCAGATCCGGCGGCCTGCGCTCTATCGCCGCCAGGGCGATCTCCACATCCTCCAAAACCTCCTCCCTGGTATGGCAGCCTACCGTCACCATATCATAGGGGCGCAGCGTGGCATAGGAGAAGGTCAGCCCCACAAAGGGCGATACCCGGCCCGCCGCCATGGCTTTGATGGTCATCACAGGCTTCTTCGCGTTCCAGATCACCTTGTGGATATACTCAATTTCCACCTGCATCAAAAAACCGGCGCAATTGTATATTTGAATGTATGTTTCCACGTCATACCCATTCAGATCCGAATACACGATCAGCTCCGGCATGTGGGCGGAAAGACCCGGAATCATGCCCGCCTCCCTGATCATGGCAAGATAATCCGGCAGCCGGTCCATGGTTTGCCTATTCTTGTTCACCAACTGTTCGGCGCAATAGTGATGGGGCAGACAGAAGGTGGCGCCCAGCTTTTTGGATGTTTCAATGGTCTGCCTCGCTTCCTCCCTTGCCAACTGATTGTCATCCACATTCAGGATGGGCGTATCGATGATGATTATCTTTTTCCCGGTATGCTCCTGGGCCAGGCGGATGCCGTCTATAAGGACATCGCTGCCGGCAAGGGGGCACATCAGGGCGTCGATGCCGTATGCCAAATAAGCTTCCAGAAGCTTTGCCACGGCTTCCTTTGTGTCAAAGCGGTTTTTGATCTGCGTATCGGCGGCGGCGCTGGTATGGCTGTAGCCCAGTATCCAGTTGCTGCCGATGAGCATGCGCGGCAGGGAGACGCCTCCCACCAGGGTGCGGGGAAACGGATGCACGGACATAAGCTGTTCTTCCTTTCAAGCCATAATCAGGTACTGATACTATATCTGTTCAGAGCCGCCATTGTATTCTCCTTCCTTGCGGAAGACAAAATATTCGCCCCGCCCGTATCGCCGGTATAATGCTTTCATTTTCCAGCCGCCTTTGCTATACTACACATAAACGGGCGGCGGCAGCCCTAAAAGAGAGGAGCCTCATCATGCTCAAAGGTATTTCTCCCATCATTTCTCCCGAATTGTTAAAAGTGCTGGCCGAAATGGGCCATGGCGATGAGATCGTGATCGGCGACGGCAACTTTCCCGCCGCCAGCATGGGCAAACGCTGCATACGCTGCGACGGCCACCCTGTTCCGGCCCTTTTGAATGGCATTTTGCAGCTTTTCCCCCTGGACACGTTTGTGGAAGCGCCCGTAACGCTGATGCAGACGGTGCCCGGTTCCATGTCCGGCGATCCTCCCATCTGGGCGGAATTCCGCGCCATCGTGCAAAAGCATCAGCCCGGCACCCGCATAGGCTTTGAAGAGCGCTTCGCTTTCTATGCGCGCAGCCAAAAGGCGTTCGCCACCATTCAAACAGGGGAAGGCGCGCTGTATGCCAACGTTATACTGAAAAAAGGCGTCATCGGAAAATAAGGAGAGCAGTGTGCAGACCATTACCAGCATGCAAAACCCAAAGGCAGCCTTCTGGCGCGGCCTGAAAACAAGGTCCGCCCGGCAGGAGGCCGGCCTGTACATCGTGGAAGGGGCCAAAATGGTAGGGGAGGCCCTGCAAGCGGGCCTTGTCCAGGAGCTGCTCATCCATATGGACAGGCTGCCCGAATACCAGGTTTTGGCGGATTCCGCGGCCTGCCAGATATACGCCGTGTCGGCGCATATCCTGTCGGCTGCCTGCGACACCAAAACGCCCCAGGGCGTGGCGGCGCTTGTGCGGCTGCCCGGCGCGCCTGAGCTTTGCGCCCTGGGCCCGCGCATTGTGGCGCTGGACGGCGTGCAGGACCCCGGCAACGTGGGCACCATTTTACGCACGGCGGACGCCGCCGGCTTTTCCGGCGCGCTGCTGTCTCAAGAATGCGCCGATCTTTATTCCCCCAAATGCCTGAGGGCCACCATGGGCAGCATCTTCCGGCTGAAGGCCCTGGTGGCGCCTTCCCTTCCGGGGGCATTGGAGGAGCTTCAGCATGCAGGCTACAGCCTTCTTTCCGGGGAGCTGAACGGTGCCCCCTTTTACGAAAGGGCAGGCGTAAAAAACCGCCTGTGCCTTGTGATCGGCAGCGAGGGAGACGGCGTATCCCGGGAGGTCAGCGCCCTATGCACCCACCGGCTGGCGCTGCCCATGCGGGGCGGTGCCGAATCGCTAAACGCCGCGGTGGCGGCGGGGATCATGATGTACGACCTGATGAACAGGGGCTGAAGGGCGCGGCCGGCGAAAGAAAAAGGGAACAGCCTCAGAACGGGGCGGCTCCCTGTGTGCGCCTGTATCCCTGTCATTGCGCCGCCCGTTTCCGCTCAATGAGCATCAGCGCGCTGCCGGCGGCCACCAGCAGGATGGATACATAAAACATCGCGTCGGCGGATGCCGTGCCCAGCACGGCAAGGGAAGCCAAGGGCGCCAGGATGGGCTTGATGAAGAACACAAAGGATGCCATAAAGGTACCGGCCCTCTCTATGGCCTTGAAATAGCTCCAATAGCCTATGCCCGTCACCACAACGCCCAGGTACAGCACGATCCATGCATTGCCGCCTGCCATGCCCCGGAAAAGGTCCACCCCGGCCAGCATCAAAACGGCGCCCAGGCTCACGCTGCCAAGCAGGAAG
This sequence comes from Bacillota bacterium, assembly GCA_023458835.1. Taxonomy (GTDB): domain Bacteria; phylum Bacillota; class Clostridia; order Christensenellales; family Aristaeellaceae; genus JAEWAH01. The sequence continues at coordinate 11,494 of JAEWWY010000042.1, read as the reverse complement.
GAGAATCCTGTTTGGACCTCCGGCGTGAGCCCTCTCATAAGCTTCTTGCCAAGAACGGTGAAAAGGCGCATCGCCACCGCCGACAAAAGGGCCAGCAGAATGGCGGCGGCATTCTCTCCGCCGCCGGCATTGCCGCTTAAGGATACGCCGGCAAGGCATAACGCCAGGGCCCCAAGCTTCATGGGTGTGATTCTTTCCTTCAAAATCAGCGCGGCAAAGACCACTGTAATGACCGAATTCGTGGAAAAAATCACCGCGATAACGGCTGGGGAATCAGCTTGAAATACCGCCATCTGCAAAAAGACCATGCTTACGCAGACGCATAAAACACCTTGAACGGCAAACCCGGCCAAGTCCCGGCGGCTGAGGCGGTAACGGTTCCTGCGGATGGAGGCGAGAGCAAAGGGGATCAAAATCAAGCTGCTGATAAAAAACCGTATCATGGTCAGCGCCAGGGCATTGGCCTGGCCCGCAAGCAGCTTGCTCACCGGCTCCAGCGTGGCAAAGGCAAGTGCCGTAAGCAAAACATACCCGATTCCGCTTTTTTTCATGCGCGTATCCTCCCTGTACACGCGCAAGGCGCACCGTACTCCCGCTTGCGGGACGCGGTACGCCTTGCGGTATTGCGCTTTCAAATTTCGGGAATCTCGATCTCTACTTCCCGGCCCAGTTCGTTGGAACGTACGATGCCGTCGATGATCGCCTGATTGTACAGGATCTGGCTGCTGGGAACCGGCGCAGGCCCGCCGCTCTTGGCGGCATCCAGGAAGGAGCGGATCTTGCAGTCGAACAAATCCAAGCCTTCGCTGTCTATAACGGGAACCTCCATGCTGGTCTCCATGCCGCCAAACTGCATATACACCTTCATGGGGCCGCCTACGGTGCCGTTCCAGCACTCGGTGGATGGAATCCGAAGGCCTGCTTTCGTGCCAAGGATCAGCGTATCGCCCGGCGTATCCATATGCATGGCCCAGGCGATGCGGAAATCCAGGATAATGCCGCCGGCAAGCCTTACAAAAGCGGCGGCAAAATCATCCACGCCGAATTTCCCGGCGTACTCGGGATGCTTTGTGTAATATTCCGGGCGGTTGCCAAAGAACGCGCCCTTGAAGCCGGATACGGTCAGGGGCTTGGGGTATCCCACGGCATTGAGCACCATATCCAGGGAGTAGCAGCCTATATCGCCCACGGCGCCGATGCCCGCGGTATCCTTTTCAATAAAGCTGGTGCCAAAGGGGACCGGGATGCCCCTGCGGCGCCCGCCGCCGGTCTGGATATAATACACCTGGCCCAGCTCGCCGGACTCTACGATTTCCTTGATCTTGCGCATATTGGGATCAAAGCGGGGCTGAAAGCCGATGGAAAGTACCTTGCCGCTTCTTTTTTCGGCCCGGCAGATTTCAACAGCCTCCTGAAGCGTTACGCACATGGGCTTTTCCAGCAGCACATGCACACCCTTGTCAAGCGCATAAACCGTGCATTCAGCGTGGGTTGTATTATAGGTGCAGACGCTTACGGCATCCAGCTCTTCCCTATCCAGCATTTCCTTATGGCTGCGGTACGTCCTCACGCCCTCCACGCCATGCTTTAAAAAGAACGCCTCCGCCTTGCCGTCTATGAGGTCGGCGCCCGCCACGATATCCACATCCGGCATCTTCAGATAGCTTTTGATATGGGCGTCGGCAATCCAGCCGGTGCCGATGATGCCCACGCGCAGCCGCTTGGAGGTATCGATGGCAGGCGCGCCTTCCATATCCTTTTTGAATAGGTTCAGGATGTCATCCCCCGCTTGGTTGCGGCTGGTGATCCTCTTGGCAGACATATGCATTCCTCCTTCTATGCTAAGCGATACCAAGGATCTTTTTTTCCATGGCGATGTGGGCCTTGATCTGCTCCGCCGAGGGGTACTCGCCGGAATCATAGCAGTAGTGCCCTTCGTATTCGCTGATCAGGTATCCGTCAAAACCGGCGCGGGCCGCGATATCAAGAATGGTCCGATAGGGTATCGTCTTTTCCCCGCCGTCCTGCATGTGATAGAATTTGGTGTGGAAATGGGTCACATGCGGCATCAGCGCTTCCAGCTCATCCCGCACATAGGGGCGGTACAGCGAGAACATTTCATGGGCCATTTCCAGTGTATACGCATCCGCATCCCGGTCTTTGAGCACCGCCTGCACGGCTGCAAAGGGAGTCCCGCCGGCAAGCTCCCCAAGAAGGTAATCAATGGTCTTCCGGGGCACGCCATGCTGGGCGTACACGTCTATCCAGCCGTCATAGGGGTATTCCTGATAGATGCCCGTATCCAGCACCATGCCCATAAAGGGTGAACCGATCTCCCGGAAGGCCTTCTCAAACTCCAGCCAGACCGGCGTATCCAGCCTGTGAGGCGGATGGATCTCCACGCCGACCTTGACGCGGTACTTCTCCGCCCAGGGGGCGATGCTGTACATGAGCGCCGGGCTGATGGAATGCTGGGTGCGCACAACCGAAGCCCCCATCTCCAGGGCATTGCGCAGATCGTTTACGGTGCAGGCGATTTTTTCATCATCCGTAAGCCAGCGGTCGCTGCGCAGGCCGCTGTCCAGGTGCGCGCTGTAGCAAAAGGGCTCCAGGTTCAGCTTTTCGCACTTGTCCCGGAACGCATGCAGCCAGGCCTTCGTGGGATAGGGAAAACCCGGGATCATCTGGGAGGCGACGATTTCGATGCCCTGGGCCCCCGCCTCCTTTGCTTTTGAAAGGATATCGTCCAGGGTAAGCTTTTTCAGATAGTATTCGCTGGAATAGGAAAACAGCGAAACGCCCAGCTTCATATCGGCGCTCATTTCATGCGCTCTCCCTTCCGGAAAATTCAAAAGTCTTCATGCACTGGGAGGTAACCACCTTGCATGCGCCAAAATACGCCGAATAGCCATACCTGAGCTTCATGGCCGCCCCAATGGCATGCCGGCCGGAAAGGCCGCCTTCCTTCATCACCTCGATGACGGCGCAATCGTTCACATCCCAATACTCCATAAACAGGCTGGGAAAATCGGCAATGCGGAAGCGCTTGCTGTTCAGCAGCACCTCTATGCTCTCCCCGGGTATTTCCTTCCCGTCCAATGTAAAAACAAGCTGTTCCACGCAGGAAAGATAATTGCCCCTGAAATTGGGCATGCGCACCTGAAAGGTGTAGCCGATGATATGGCCGTTGACCACGATATTCCCGCAGCCCTCCTGCCAGATCAGATATTTGTCATAGGCCTTTTGATTGTTAACAAGTCCCATACGAGCTTCCCTCCTCCTTGAGGTTGGATCACCACCTGTTTTTATCCCTCATAACGATGACCTGGCTGCTCATCCGCCCGGATTGCGGGCCCGCCAGGAACAGCGCGGCCTGGGCGATCTCCTCCGGTTCCATCACCGCGTTTCCGCTGGCCAGCATAAAATCACGTACGGCTGATTTCTTGAACATATCCGTATCCACAGGCCCCGGGCACAAAACATTCACGCGTATGCCAAGGCTTCGCACCTCATCGCCCAAGGCCTGGGAAAAGGTGATCAGGGCGGATTTGGCCGCGGAATAGGCGCAGCTTCCCGGAAGGCCCCTCAGGCCCGCGCAGGAGGCGATGTTGACGATGCTTCCTCTTCTTTGGCCAAGGGCGCTTAAAGCATACTTGGATGTCATCACGGCGCTGCGCAGGTTGACCTGCATGATTTCGTCAAACATATCCATGGTCATTTCGCTCAGCGGCTGTTCAAAGGACATTCCGGCGTTGTTGACAAGCACATCTATACCCCCGGATGCCTGGAGCACGGAGGATATCATGGCCTTGACCGCGTCTTCCCCGCACAGGTCGCATGCATGGACATACGCTGTGCCGCCTTCCTTTTCAATGCGCGCGCGGGCTTCCTCCAGCTTGCCTGGCGTTCTGCCGATCAGCGCTACGCGCGCGCCTTCTTTTGCAAAGCATTCCGCAATGGCCAGGCCTATCCCCTGCCCCGCGCCGGTAATCACCGCTGTTTTATCCTTGAGGATCATGCGCCATACCCCGTTTCCGCTTCGAATCTGTCAAGGGCCGCATCCAGCCCGGACGCCTCCTCCTGGCTTACAGGCGCGATGGGGCACATGGTATACGGCTTGCACAGGCCCTTTCTGGAAGCCATATATTTGATGCAGGCGATCCAGTTGCCGGCGTATTTCATGATGTTCCTGAGCCGTGTCACCAAAGCCTGCAGCTCAATGACCCGGTTTATATCCCTATTCCCCGCCTCGGCATGCATGTCGGCAAAAAGCCTGGGATAAATGTTGCCAAGGCAGGGCACGATGCCGTCGCCCCCAAGGAGCAGGGCCATGCCGCATGTATCCTCGTTGCCGGCCATATAGGGAAAATCACTCTCCCGCTTTTTCAGCAGCGCGTTTTGAGCGTTTTCCCAGCAGGGATCGCTGTCCTTGATGCCGATGATGCCCGGCATACCGGCCAAACGGATCATGGTCTTCGCTGTCAGGCAGGCTCCCGCAAACTGCGGAATGTTGTACAGCACGATCTTGCCTTTTATGCTTCCGGCGATCCTTTCATAATGGCGGATCATCTCTTCCTGAAAGGGATACTTGAGGTAGTAGGGCGGAGTCACCACAAAGGTATCAAAGCCTTCCTCCTCCAGCATGCGGCACGAGGCGATAACGCCCTGCGTGCTCTGTTCCAGAACGCCCGTCAGCAGGGGAAGCCGGCCATTGTTTATATCCCTGGCGATTTTGGCCGCCTCCAGCCGCGTCTGCGGGGAAACCATGCTGCCCTCCCCGCAGGAGCCCATGATAAACAGGCCGTGGGCACCGCCCTGTGCCACATGGCCGATCAGCTTTTCAAACCCCTCCGGGTCCAGGCCGCCGTCTTTTGCGATGGGTGTAACAAGGGGCGGATAAATTCCGCGAATCCGCATATGCCGCCTCCTTTCATTTCGAGCGGTCCAGCAGCGACTGGCCGGACAGCTTTTGCGCCAACAGCACAAGCATGGTGACGATCATGAATACCACCGTTCCAAAGGCCGCCGCCTGGGGCAGGCCTCCCGCGCCGTCCCAAAGGTCCAGGATGGCTGTGGCTACCACATCCGTGCCCGCATTGCGCAGCATCACCGAGCTGCTCAATTCCGGAAAGGCCATAACAAAGGTGAGGATCCATGCATAGATGAGGCCGGTCCTGGCCAGCGGGATGGTCACCTTCCATGTGGTTCTCCCCCAGGACGCGCCGGAAATGCGGGAGGCTTCCTCCAGCTCCGTATTGATCTGGATCAGCGCCGACTGGCAATAGCGCGCGCCGGAAGGCAGCATGCGGGTGACATAGGCCACCAGCAGCAGGCCGATGGTGCCGTAAAGCTTCAGTTGGTTCAGCGGAAAGCTCAGGTACATGAAGATCAGGCCCATGGCCAGCGCCGTGCCCGATATGCCCGATGGCATGTTGCACAGGTATTCCAGCACCGCCCTGCCCCGCACCCTGGTGCGGACAATGACGAAGGAGGCGATCAAGCCCAGGAATACCACGCAGGTAGCCGTCATGACGCCCAGGAACACGCTGTTTTTGAAAGCTGTAATCGCCACCTTGCTGTGGATCAGCGATACATAGTTGCCCAAGGTGAAATTGCCGGGGGCAAAGCCGTTGCCCACCGTCTTCATAAAGGACGCCAGCAGCAGCATGGCATAGGGGATCAAAAAGCCAAACAGCGCGTAGGTGATCCCCAGCGCCGAAAACAGGTGGCGGGATTTGCCCAGCTTCATCACGCTGGGGCGGAAGCCTTTTGCGGAAATGGTGGAGTATTTCTTGCTGGAGCGGATTGTGCGCCTGTACAGGAAGACCGCCAGCATGGAAAGCGCCGTGACGGTCACGGAGAGCACGGCTCCCATTTTAAAATCCATGACCGTAATGGATTCGCGGATTTTGGTGGTAAGCACATTGATGTTGAGCATGCGGGGCACGCCGTATAAGGCCAGGGATTGACCAAAGGAGAGGATCAGCCCCGAAAGCACCGCCGGTTTTACCAGCGGAATGGTGATCTGCAGGGCTGTGCGGCGCGAGCTGGCGCCCGACATGCGGCCAGCCTCCTCCAGATAGGGGTCCATGTTTTCCAGCGCCGGGAACACCATCATGAAGATGGTGGCAATGCCCTGGGGCAGGCCAAGGATCACCAGCGACCACACGGAATAAATATTGATGGGGCCGTAGGTGGCGGACAGGCCCAGCAGCCACCGGAGAAACTGGTTGACATAGCCCACATTGGGACCCGCCAAAATAATATAGGCCAGCGTGATCAAAAACGGAGGCGTCATGATCGCCACGATGATGGTGCTCTTTACCAGCGTCTTGAACCGCATGTTGGTGCGGCTCACGCCGAATGCCAGCGTAACGCCCAGCAGCGACCCCAGCGAACCAATGCCCGCAGCCACCAGCAGCGTGTTGAAAAGGGATTCCACGACGCTGCTGCGCTTGAAATATTTGATAAAGTTTTGCAGCGTGAACCCGCCCGCATCCGCCGTAACGCTTTCATACACCATAAAGCCGATGGGCACCAGGACCAGCGCCACAATGACCAGGCAAACGAGGACGAACAATATGAAGCTTGGCTGAAAGCTTCTCTTTTTTCCCGGATTCCTATCCTGCATATCCTTCACCCAATCAATCGATCGCGTATTGTTCTATCACGGACTCCTTGAACTCCAGGCCAAGGCCCGGCTTCTGCCTGGCGCAGGCAAAACCGTTCTCGGTGCGGATGGGATCCACAAAGAACTTCTGAAACCAGGGGATGTATTCCACGAAGAGGGCGTTTTGCACGCAGCACTGCACCTCCGTGGTCAACTCCATCACGAAATGGGGGGACATTTTGATATGGAAGGCATCCGCCAGAGCGGCGATGCGCATCCATTCGGTAATGCCGCCCACGCGAATGACATCCGCCTGCATGTAGGAGACCAGGCGGCGGCGGATATACTCATCGCAGTCATGAATGCCGAAGAAATTTTCGCCCGTTGCCAGCGGAATATCCATATGGCGGCTAATAAGCCCGTGGCCGTCCGGATCCCGAATGGAGATGGGCTCCTCCAGCCAGAAGATATCGTATTCCTGAAGGCGCTTGCCCAGGCGGATGGCGGTGGGCACATCCAAAATGGTATTGGCGTCGATGAACAGCTTGGCATCCCTGCCCAGCGCTTCCCGCAGCTTTTCAAGGCGCATGGCATCCCGCTCCAGCGGGCCCCTCCCCACCTGGATCTTGATGCCCAGCATACCCTTTCCCGCCACAAGCTCCCTGGCCCGCTCCACCATCTCCTCCACCGGGAGGCCGATCCAGCCGGCCACGCTGGCATACATGGGCACCTTGTCCCGGTACTGGCCCAGAATTTTGCCAATGGGCAGTCCGGCCGCTTTGCTGTAAATATCCCACAGGGCCAAATCCATGCCGGCTACGCCCAGCACCGTGATGCCCGCAAAGCCCGCCTGGCGGATCTCCCACAAAACATCCGCCACAATGGCTTTTACATCCATGGGGTCCCTGCCAAGGATCAGGGTGCGGATGTCCGTATCCAGCAGCGTTTTGATGGCTGTGCCCCCAAAGCCGTCCGTGTAGGTATAACCGTGCCCTGTTATGCCCTCGTCCGTCTCAACGGTTACCAGAATAATTTCCATATAGGCCCGGGATTTCGTTTTGTTCAGCAGCGCGGTCTCCACCGGTGTGTGCAGAAGCCTGGTTTTGACATCGGTAATCTTCATGCCTTTTCCTGCCTTTATCAATCTTGGGTGAGAATACAAGCCTCGGGTGTGAACTTGCAAACCGCCTCCTGGCCTTCGCTGAAGCGTACCGGCGGGGTTGTCTGCACGCGGTAGCTGGCTTCAAGGCCGTCAAAGTGCAGGAAATAATTCACGATGCTGCCGGTAAAGCTCACACGTTCCACGCGAGCTTTCATGGTGTTATAGGTTTTCGTCTGATCCCAGGCGTCAAAGACGATATTTTCCGGGCGGACCAGTACCTTGCAGGCATCGCCGGCCTTCCAGCCCTTGCCGTCCTTGGCCGCCATCAGGGTCTGCCCGCTGGAAAGGCGCACCACATATCCGTCGGATTCCACAGCGGCTACCGTGGCGTTCATCTCGTTGATCAGGCCAATAAAATCCGCCACAAAGCTGCAGTTGGGCTTTGCATAAATCTCTTCGGGGGCGCCCATCTGCAGAATCTTTCCGGAGCGCATAATCACGATTTCATCGGATACAGCCAGCGCCTCATCCTGGGAGTGGGTAACATATACAGCGGTAATGTTCAGGCGCTGCTGGAGATTGCGGATTTCAAAGCGCATGTTTTCACGCAGCTTGGCATCCAGGTTGCACAGCGGCTCATCCAGGAGCAGGATGGCCGGTTCGTTGGCCAGTGCGCGGGCCAGCGCCACGCGCTGCTGCTGCCCGCCGGAAAGCTGGGTGGGAAAGCGGTCCCGGTAATCATACAGGCCGACCATGCCCAAGGTTTCCCGCACCTTCTTTTCCATTTCACTCCTGGCGATTTTCTTGATGGCAAGGCCATAGGCCACGTTATCCCATACGGTCATATGGGGCCATACCGCATAGCTTTGGAAAACCATGCCCATGTTTCTCTTCTCGGGAAGGGTCACGCGCTTCCTGTCTGAAAGCACCTGCCCGTCCACAAGGATCTCGCCGCCGTCCGGCGTCTCAAGCCCCGCGATCATGCGCAGCGTCGTGGTTTTGCCGCATCCGCTGGGACCGAGAAAGGAAAACAATTTGCCCGGAGCAATGGACAGGTTGATATGATCCACCGCCGTTACAGAGCCAAACTGCTTAACCAAATCCTGTATGACCAGTTTATCTCCGCTCATGGTACCATCCTTCTCCCTTCGCATGGCTGCGCCGGCGTGCCCAAGGCGCGCCGGCGCAGCGCTGCCCGCAGCTTATGGCGCAGGGATTAATCCGTGATCTGGGCAAACTTGTCCAGAATGTCGGCTTTGCTGTTGGTGACCCATTCCACATCACGGGCAACCAGATTGATGCTGGAAAGCAGGGTGCCGTCGGCCAGGGAATAGTCTTCGAGATCGGTGCGGACAGGGATCCAGCCCAGGTTCTGGGCAACCAGATTCTGCCCTTCCTGGGAGAGGAGGAAGTTCACAAACAGCTCCGCCGCCGCCTTGTTGGGGGTATCCTTGCGGATGGCGGCCACGTTGACTTCCGAAGGCATGCCTTCCTCGGGATACACAATGGCGATGGGATCGCCCTTTTTCAGGGAGGTGCCCGCCGTCGCCATCACCTGGATGCCCACAGCGCGCTCGCCCATGGCGACCAATTCGCCGATGGTGCCGTGGCTGGCAACGTAATTCACATTCAGCTTTTGAAGCTGCTCAAAGTAATTCCAGCCATACTCGTTCTGGTCCAGCTTCTGGGTCATCAGCCAGATAAACGTATAAATGGACGAGGAGCTTTTGGGATCGGCCATGACGACCTTGCTTTCCCATTTGGGGTCCAGCAGGTCCTTGAAGGATTTGGGCGCTTCTTCCGCCGTGACCATATTGGTGTTGTAGATGATCACATAAAAGCCGGTGCCGACGGGGGTCATGGCGCCTTTGGCGTCCAGAAGCCCGGCCGGAATAACCTCGTTGGCCTCGCTTGTGAATGGCTGGAAGCAGTCATATTTGTTCGCAAGGGTAATGATCGGGCCATTGCCCTGAACCGCCACATCAAACTGCGGATTGCCGGATCTGACCTCCATATCCATGGTGGCGGAGAGCTCCTCGTTGGCGGCACGGTAGCTCTTGATCTTTACATTGGGATACTTCGCGGAGAAGGCATCCAGCACAGGGGTCATCTGTTCAAGGGTGGCGCCGTAGTATACGGTCAGTTCCATCTCCTCCGCCATGGCCGGCATGCCAAAAAGCATGCTTGACATAAGCAGAACCAGGGCCGTTACCAAAGACAGTTTCTTCATGGTCTTTCCTCCTTTTTATTGAACCGGCGCGGATTGCGCCGAATTCCATACATCCATTGGTACCGGTCTTTCCTCAAGCCTCCAGTAAGTATGTACAAAGTTTAATACGTCTTAATGTATTGTCATTATACACTTCCTTCTCACATTGCGCAATACCTTTGCCGGAAATGAATGCTTTTTATTGATATGCATCAATTTCAAACCATTTCTTGTGCAACTTGATACATTTTCATCTGGATATTGCGTTTTTTTCCGTTTTACGGTATGATAAAGGCATATTGTATTTACATATTTCCTTTTGCACAAACATCATCAGCAAGTGCGGGAGATATAAAGCAGGAGGCATGCGGCACATGAGGAGCGCACAGGTTTTCGATAAGGACATTATTGCTTCCTGGAAGGAGAATGTAGACCGGTCAACCCCTGTTCCCGTATATTATCAATTGAAGCTGCTGATCAAAGGCGCCATCGATTCCGGTATCCTGCGCAACGGCGAGCCCATTCCCACCGAGGCGGAGCTCAGCGCGGAGCTGGGTGTCAGCCGGCCCACCATCCGCCAGTGCATGGCGGAGCTGGTAAATGAGGGGTATCTGAGCCGGATGAAGGGCAAGGGCTCCTTCGTATCCCGCCCGAAGATTGAAGTGAACTATATCGCCAAGCACGAAAGCTTTCATACCATCATCAAAAACTGCGGCTATACCCCAAGCACGCGGGTGCTTGCTTTTGAAAGGATCGACGGCATCCCCTCCATCAATGACAAGCTGCAGATTCCCGAAAGCGAGCAGCTATTTCACCTGAGCCGGTTATGCATGGCGGACGGGGAGCCTATGCTCTTCAGCGAATCCTATACCCAGGCTTCCAGGTTTGACGGGCTCCTGGCTTACAACTTCGCCGAGCAGTCGTTGTATACCACGCTCCGGGATGTTTACCATACGCCCATTGTAGTCGTCAAACGCGAAATTTCCGCCGCCAACGCCACCCAGCGGGATGCAGGGATGCTGGATATTCCAAAGAACAAAGCAATTTGCCTGGTCTATAACCTGGCCTATGATGATGCCGACAGGCCTGTCGAATACTCCGCATCAAGATACCGGGGCGATAAGATCAAGTTCACGAATTTTATGAAATGCTAATACTAATGGAAAACGTTATTGCGTCGATGGCCGCGAGGGATTTTTGCGCAATACAAGGAGACAAAGCGAGGCGTAGCAGCGCTACGCTGAGCGGCAGCCGACGCCGTAGTGCGCGAAAAGACCCGGGGCAACGACGCAATCATGTTTGGAAGCAGTATAACCTATCCCTGCCATTGTATTCTATCATAACCCTTGCGGGCAAAATGGTGGAAAAGCAAGGAAACAGCATTGCGCATACCCCCGGGCGCACGCAAAAAGGGCCAGGCACCGCTTGCGGCCTGGCACAGCATTATTACGGGCCCATCGCTTTTGCGGCCTGGCCTCCCCATGTGTGGAACCGCTAAAACTTGCGCGAACCGCCGCCGTGGATACGCCCGCTGGAGGACCGGTGGGTGCTGCTCCTGCCGCCCGTACCCCCG